>CAYJNE010000001.1:0-9785 GCA_964371345.1 uncultured Desulfovibrionaceae bacterium
AGGAGATGCGCAAGTCGTATCTTGAATATTCTCTTTCTGTAATTATTGGGCGTGCAATTCCTGATGCTAGGGACGGTTTAAAGCCAGTTCACCGGCGTATTTTATTTGCTCAATCGGAGCTTAGTAACGTTTACAATCGCCCGCACAAAAAGTGTGCTCGTATTGTTGGTGATGTAATTGGTAAGTATCACCCGCATGGTGATTCTGCTGTTTATGATGCTTTGGTGCGTATGGCTCAAGAGTTTTCCATGCGTAATCCGCTTATTGACGGACAGGGTAACTTTGGTTCCATTGACGGTGATGCGGCGGCGGCCATGCGTTATACAGAGGCTCGCATGTCACGCCTTGCGGGTGAGTTTTTGGCTGACCTTGATAAGGAAACGGTAGATTTTCGCCCCAACTACGATAACACCTTGGATGAGCCTTCAGTTTTACCAACCAAGGTGCCGAATTTATTGTTAAATGGTTCATCTGGCATTGCCGTTGGTATGGCTACTAACATTCCGCCGCATAACTTGGGTGAGCTTTGTGGTGCTTTGTTGCATCTTTTGGCCAATGCTGATTGTACGGTGCAAGACTTAATGGAGTATGTTAAGGGGCCAGATTTCCCTACTTCTGGCTTTGTATATGCGGGCCAAGGGCTTTATGATGCTTATCATACTGGCCGTGGTACGGTTAAGATGCGTGGCCGGGTGGAGATTGAAGACCGTAAAAAGGGCTTGCAGTCCATAGTTATTAAAGAAATTCCTTATGGCTTAAATAAGTCAAGCTTGGTGGAGAAAATAGCCGCCCTTGTGCACGAGCGCAAAATAGATGGCGTTGCGGATTTGCGGGATGAGTCAGACCGTAAAGGCATACGCATTGTTGTGGAGCTAAAGCGTGGTATAATCCCTGATATTGTTGTAAATTCTCTTTATAAATTTACTCCGCTTGAGAGTAGTTTTGGCATTAATATGCTTGCGGTTGTTGATAATAGACCGCAACTCCTTAATCTAAAAACAGCTTTGCGTTGCTTCTTGGAACATAGAAGGGACGTTGTTATTAGGCGTACTCGTTATGACTTAGCAAAGGCTGAGGCTAGGGCGCATATTTTAGAAGGTTTGCGCATAGCCCTTGATAATATTGACGAAATTGTTGCTTTAATTCGAGCATCCAGCACACCAGAAGAAGCTCGTACTCGTTTAATGGAGCGTTTTTCATTAAGTGAAATTCAGGCCAAGGCTATTTTGGATATGCGTTTGCAAAGGCTTACGGGCTTGCAACGTGAAGAGCTTTTGGCAGAATACAAAGAAATACTTGAGAAGATAGAATATTTCAAATCTATTTTGGGTAATATTGAAGTATTGCGTGGCGTAATTCATGATGAAATTGTGCACATTCGTGATACTTTTGCCACCGAGCGGCGTACCGAAGTTTTAACTGAGGAGCTGGTGGGTATTGATATTGAAGATTTAATTCCCGATGAAGAGGTGGTTATTACCCTTTCACGGCGTGGATATATGAAGCGTACCACTCTTGATAATTATCAACAGCAGCGCAGGGGCGGCAAGGGTATTGCGGCTCTAAATACGTCTGAGGATGATTATGTGCAAGAGTTCTTAACAACTACAAATCATCAATATTTATTGCTGTTTACCAATAAAGGACGAATGCATCAGCTCAAGGTACACCAAGTGCCAGAGGGTAGTCGCATTGCTAAGGGTATGCATATAGCAAACCTCTTGCCTTTGGAAGAAAATGAGTGGGTGACCACTGTGCTTGCTGTGCGTGAATTTTCTGAGGACAAATATTTCTTATTTGTAACTCGTAAGGGTATGGTCAAGCGTTCTTCGGCGTCGCTTTATGCCAAGTGCCGTAAAACTGGCCTTATGGCTGTGGGCTTGCGAGATGATGATGAATTAGTGGTGGTTAGACCTGTTCGTGAAGATAGCCACATTGCTTTGGCAACGGGGCATGGCTTTGCCATACGTTTCTCATGCATGGATGTACGACCCATGGGTCGTACGGCTACTGGTGTTAAGGGTGTTGCCTTGCGCCGTGAAGATGTGGTCGTAGCTTGTGTAATCTTAAAGCCAGATGATCAAACCACTGAAATTATGTCCATTTCCAGCAATGGTTATGGTAAGAGAACTAGCGTTGAGCTTTACCGCTTACAATCTCGTGGTGGTAAGGGTATAATCAACTTTAAGGTTTCGCCAAAGACTGGCCATGTGGTTGGTGCCATGCCTGTGCAAAATGAAGACGGCTTGGTATTGTTAACTTCTGCCAATAAGATTGTGCGCATAGGTGTTGAAGAAGTGCGCAGTAAGGGGCGGGCCACCATGGGTGTTATGTTGGTGCGTCTTGATTCTGGTGCTAGGGTTGTGGGCTTTGACCGTGTAGATGAAGGCGGCGTGCGTGAGCAAAATCCTGATGAAGCAGATGAAGCCCCCGAAAAATCCGAAATTTCAGCAAAATCCGAAGCTCCAGAAGTATCAGATAAGCCAGAAGCAACTGAAGCAACAGAAGATAGTGGAGAATAAGCGCGTGATTTTAAGATGTTTAGTCGTATTCATGCTGCTTATGTTTACTCAAGGGTGCAGCAATGAGCCTGCGGCGCAAAGTGATCTCGTGTTAGCAAAAGAGGCCATGGAAGCCAGAGAATGGTTTTATGCCGAACGTTTACTTGAAAGATACTTGAACCGTGAAGACAACACTGAAAAGCGCTGGGAGGCATGGCAAGCACTTGTAACTACGGGTGAATATACTGGTGCAAACTTTGGGGTCATGCGACTATATTATGACAATATGTTGCAAGAGTTTTTAGAGGATGATGACAAGAAAAAGGTTATACTTTTTGGGCTTGCCAGTTTGCTTGAGGACGCTGAGGACTATGACTCCGCCATTGATATGTGGAATGTATACTTAAATCTTGGTAATTTAACGGTACAAGAAACTTTTGCGGCTACGCAAAAGGCTATAGAAATATATTTGCATACTGGGCAATTTGAGGCGGCTGAAAATGCGCTTTATAATTGCCTTGGCCTTGAAATATCGGCACAAGATAGTGCCATTTGCCTTTATGAGCTGGCTGATTTAAAGGCTGGGCGTGGGGCTTTGCAAGAAGCCAAAGATTTAGCGCAACAGGTTTTTGATGTGGATGCTTATGCCATAACTCGTGGGCAAGCTTCCTTTTTATTGGGTGATATTGCAGAAGAACAGGGTAACCTTGAGGATGCTTATAGGTTTTTTGAGCAAGCTAAAGAGTCTTATCCTAATATAATGGCTGTTGAAAATCGCATCGCATATTTAGATAACCTACTGAAACAATAATGAGTTGGGTGCAAAAATGATTCGGCATGAATGTGGTCTTTTGGGTATTTCTAAACATGAGGAAGCTGCACGCATGGCTTATTTTGGCCTTTATGCACAGCAGCATCGTGGGCAAGAAAGTGCTGGCATAGTAACTTGGTGTGGCGAACACTTGCACGAGCATCGTGGCATGGGCCTTGTGCCTGATGTTTTTTCAGAGGAATGTTTTGAAAATCTGAAGGGTGATATTGCCATTGGGCATGTGCGTTATTCTACCACGGGGTCATCCCAATTGCGCAATTCTCAGCCTTTTGTGGCCCGCTTTCGTGGTTTAGAAATTGCTCTTGCTCATAACGGTAACCTTGTGAATACGCAAGAACTGCGCACAAGCTTAGAAGATCGTGGAGCCATTTTTCACACTACCATTGATTCAGAAGTATTTGTGCATCTTTTGGTCAGGGCCATGCGCACTATGCCCTTGGAAGATGCTTTAAAAAGTGTTTGCGCTGAGGTGCGCGGGGCTTATTGTTTGCTCATACTTGTGGGTGATAAGATGATTGCCATTCGTGATCCGCATGGCTTTCATCCTCTTTGCATGGGCAAGCTTGATGAAAGTATTATTTTTGCATCCGAAACATGCGCACTTGATTTGCTAGAGGCTGATTATATTCGCTCGGTGGAACCAGGGGAAATGGTAATTGTTCAAAATGGTGAAGTTAAGAGTGAGAATATTTTTGTAGAAGGGCAATTAAAACCAGAGGCTCCAAGACAATGTATTTTTGAGCTGGTATATTTTGCTCGCCCCGATTCATTTATATTTGACGAACAAGTGTACGTTTGTCGCAAGCGCATGGGGTGGCAACTTGCTCATGAATCCACGCCAGACGTTGATTTTGTAATGCCCTTCCCCGATTCTGGTGTATACCCAGCTGTTGGCTTTGCCCAATGTGCAGAGCTGCCCTATGAGCACGCCATGATTCGTAACCACTATGTGGGTAGAACTTTTATCCAACCTACTCAAAGTATGCGTAATTTTGGGGTCAGAATGAAAATTAACCCCGTATTGCCCATGATTGAAGGCAAGCGCATTTGTATTGTGGATGATTCCATTGTTCGTGGCACAACTATGATGACAAGAGTTAAAAAATTACGGGAGCTTGGTGCAAAAGAGGTGCATATTCGCATAGCTTCACCGCCAGTGCGCTTCCCTTGTTTTTATGGGATTAACTTTTCATCTAGGGGTGAGCTCATTGCAACCCAGCATAGTCTTGATGAAATTCGCCGTGTGCTTGATGTTGATTCTTTGCATTATTTATCCATTGAAGGATTGTTGCGTTCAGTTAATCACGAAAATCATTATTGTACTGCTTGCTTTACTGGCGACTACCCTGTACCTTGTGCGGCGGCTGGCGGCTGCTGCTAGAGCCAATTATTTTCGTACATGGTGAGAAATAAATATGAATACTCAAAGTATTAAGGGTTTTGCTGATATTTTTGCCCCGCAGAGTGATGTGTACACTCGCATGGAAAATACGGCGCGTGATATTTTTGGTCGTTATGGTTATGCAGAGTTGCGTACCCCCATTATGGAGCATACAGAGCTTTTTTGCCGCTCCATTGGTACAGAAACTGACGTTGTGCAAAAGGAAATGTATACATTTCCTGACCGTAAGGAGCGTTCGTTAACCTTACGCCCCGAAGCCACGGCAGGCGTTATGCGAGCTTACATTCAAGCTAAAATCAATCCAGATTCTGTAAATAAGTTTTTTACTTATGGCCCCATGTTTCGCTATGAGCGTCCGCAAAAGGGGCGTATGCGTCAATTTCATCAATTAAATTGTGAATGCTTGGGCTCTCGCTCTGCGCATACCGATGCAGAAATGATTGTTATGCTTATGCAATTTTTTGCAGAGCTGCAAATAACTGAAACTGAACTCCAAATAAATACCCTTGGTTGTGCCCTGTGTAGACCGCAATACCGCAAGTTGCTGTCTGACTATTTGCGCAAGCTTGATAGCGCGCAACTGTGCGCTGACTGCTTAAGGCGCATTGACACAAATCCTTTGCGGGTACTTGATTGTAAGGTGCCGTCATGTAAGGAATTAACTAAAAACGCACCCCAAATTGATGAAAATGTTTGCCCAGAATGTGCAGAGCATTTTGGCATAGTGCTTAGTTTGCTTGAAAAAGCAGGGCTTGACTATGTGCGCAATTCACGTTTAGTACGTGGGCTTGATTATTACTCACGCACAACATTTGAGGTAATTTCCAAGGCTGTGGGGGCGCAATCTTCCATTGCAGGTGGCGGACGTTATGACGGTTTAGTTAAGCAGCTAGGCGGGCCAGATGTGCCTGGGCTTGGTTTTGCCTGTGGTATGGAGCGTGTGGCTATGCTTATGCCAGAGCTTCAGGAAAAAAGGCCACTATTTTATGTGGTGCATATGGGCGAACTAGCCTTACAAACAGCCTTTGCTTTAAGTTTTGACTTGCGCAAGCATGGCTTGAGCGGCGATATATGCCATAGTGGTGGTAGCTTTAAGAGCCAAATGCGCCAAGCGGATAAATCCAAGGCACGTTTTGTGCTTATTTTGGGCGAAGATGAGTGTAAAAATCAAAGCGTAACAGTAAAAGATATGGATACGGGCAACCAAGAAAGCATTAAAATTTCTGAACTTGTTCAAGCATTACTTCAAAAATAATAGGAAAAAACATGAGTCAGCAAAGCGGCGAGCAAAATTTAAATGTGCAATTAGAACATCAAGGCTTCATCGAACCTCTTGGCGACTGGCAGCGCAGTCACAATTGTGAATCCTTAACCATGGAAAACAATGGTCAGGAAGTATGCATCATGGGTTGGGCTCAATATCGCCGTGACCATGGTGGTTTAATATTTGTTGATATGCGTGATCGCTATGGCCTAACCCAAGTGGTTTTCAGCCCTGAAATTGCACCAAAAGCTCATGAAAATGCTCACATTTTGCGCTCAGAGTATGTTTTTGCCATTAAGGGTCTTGTGCGCCCCCGCCCAGAAGGTATGACCAATGCCAATATGAAAACTGGCGAAATTGAAGTGGTTGTGCATGAATGGAAGTTGTTAAATACCTCCAAAACCCCTGCTTTTTTAATTGAAGATCGTTGTGATGCTGGCGAAAACTTGCGTTTGCAATGGCGTTATTTAGATTTGCGCCGCCCACGCATGACCAACAATCTAAAAGTAAGGCATGAGGTTTCAAAGGCTGTTCGTAACTACCTTGATGAGCTCGATTTCTTAGAAATTGAAACTCCAGTGCTTACTCGCTCCACCCCAGAGGGTGCAAGGGATTTCCTTGTGCCTAGTCGTGTGAATTTAGGTCAATTTTTCGCCCTGCCCCAATCACCACAATTGTTTAAGCAGCTACTTATGATTTCAGGCATGGATCGTTATTTTCAAATAGTGCGTTGCTTTAGGGATGAAGATTTACGTGCTGACCGTCAACCTGAGTTCACACAAATTGATATAGAAATGAGCTTTGTGGACGAAGCCCAAGTTATGACCATGGCTGAGGGTCTTATGGCCAGAGTGTTTAAGGATGTGAAAAATATTGACATCCCCCTACCCTTCCCCACCATGAGCTATGATGAGGCCATGCTAAAATATGGTGTGGATAAGCCCGATACCCGTTTTGGCCTTGAACTTGAAGATATAACTTCCATTGTGCATGGCTCTGGTTTTAAGCTTTTTGCAACAGCCGAACTTGTGAAAGCCATGAAAGTTCCTGGCGGCGAAAGCATGACCAGAAAGGAAATTGACGACTTCACAGAATTTGTAAAAATATATGGTGCTCAAGGGCTTGCTTGGATTAAAATTCGTGAAAATGAGTGGCAATCACCCATTGCAAAATTTCTTTCTGAGGAAGAACGCAAAGGCATTGCGGAAAGACTTGACCTTAAGGTGGGCGATTTGGTCTTTTTCCAAGCAGGTGAAAGCTCCATGGTTAATGCGGCCCTTGGTAACTTGCGTGTGCACTTAGGTGAGCATTTAGGCTTAATTAAGGAAGATACTTACAATTTCCTATGGGTAACTGACTTCCCACTTTATGAATATGATGCCGATGAAAAGCGTTATGTGGCCTGTCACCACCCCTTCACAGCCCCCGCCCCTGGGCATATGGAACTTATGAGCAACGACCCTGCTAAAGCCCGTGCCCGTGCTTATGATATGGTCTTAAATGGTAGCGAAGTTGGCGGCGGTTCCATTCGTATTCACTCTGGTGAAGTGCAAAGGGCTATGTTTAAAGCCCTAGGCTTTAGTGAAGAAGAAGCTGAAGAACAGTTTGGCTTCCTAATCAACGCCTTAGAAAACGGTGCGCCCCCCCATGGTGGTATTGCTTTTGGCCTTGATAGGCTTGTGATGATACTTTGTAATGTACCTAGCATTCGTGATGTCATTGCTTTCCCCAAAACGCAAAAGGCCACATGCCTGTTAACCAATGCGCCTGGGGCTGTATCTTCACGTCAATTAAGAGATTTAGGCTTGCGTTTGCGTGAGCAAAAACCTGCAGAGTAATAAATTTGGTGCTTTATGGCAGTGCTTGAAATACTACAATACCCAAATCCGCTTTTGGCAAATAAGTCTGAGCCCGTTGCGGAAATAACGCAAGACATTAAGGAGCTTGTGGATAACATGGTGGAAACTATGTATATGTCCCGTGGTGTTGGTCTTGCGGCTCCGCAAGTGGGGCATTTTTTGCGCTTGCTTGTTTTAGATCCAAGTGGGCCAGATGAAAAAAATGATTTGCGCATCTTGGTTAATCCAGAAATAACACTTCTTGGTGAAACTGTTGTTAGCCCTATGGAGGGGTGTCTTTCGGTGCCTTTTGACTACAGAGCCGATGTAAAAAGACATGAACGAGTACACGTAAAAGCCACCGATTTAGAAAATAATCCCATTGATGAAGAGTGGGAGGGCTTTATTGCCATAGTTTTACAACATGAATTTGACCACTTACAGGGCACCCTTTTCATTGATCATCTTGGTAAATTGCGGCGCACTCTTTTTGATACAAGGGTAAAAAAATCTCTCAAAAGGGCCGAAGCCCCGCGTGACTAAATGAAAAATCCCCTAAAAATTGTTTTTATGGGTACGCCCGATTTTGCGGCACATATTTTATCTGAATTATGTGCTTGGAATGGTTGCGAGGTCGTTGGCGTTTATTGCCAGCCTGATAGACCAGCTGGACGAGGAAAAAAAATCCTTCCTCCTGCCGTTAAAATTTGCGCCGAGAGTTTTAATGTTTCCGTCTACCAACCGCTGAATTTCAAAGATAATGCAGATGTTGAAGCTCTAGCAGCCTTAAAGCCAGATGTTTTGGCAGTGGCAGCCTATGGGCTTATTTTGCCTCAAGCCGTGCTTGATATTCCCACCATTGCGCCATTAAATGTTCACGCTTCACTTTTGCCGCTTTATCGTGGTGCGGCCCCCATTCAACGAGCCATTATGGACGGGCAAGAACAAAGTGGCGTTAGCATTATGCATATGGAGGCTGGCCTTGACACTGGGCCTGTATACGCCATGCACAGTGTGAATATTTTACAGCACACTGCTGGAAGCTTGCATGATGAGTTAGCTAAAGTTGGAGCAGAGCTTTTAGTCAAAGTGCTTGCTGATATGCGCATTAAGCATTTAACCGCCACCCCACAAGACAATTCATTAGCCACACATGCCGCAAAGCTCACAAAGCAAGACGGTATTATTGATTGGAATAGACCCGCCGCAGAAATTGATGCATGCATTAGAGGTGTTACCCCTTGGCCTGGTGCACAAACCACGATTTTGCGCCCTGATAATGAAAATCTTATCCTACGGCTCACGCCAGGGAGCATCGGAGCTAAAAAGGCCCATTATGGCGAAATTTTAGGGTGTGACCCAAATTCCATGCAAGCGGGCCAATTATGGCGTTTAGACAAGGATATTTTGGGCGTTTGCACGGCGGATAATTTTTATATTTTGCACAGTGTTCGCCCCATGAATAAGTCTGAAATGAGTGCCGCAGATTTTGCACGAGGATATTTACCCACTGGCTTGGGTTTGCTCGCCACTCTTCAAGACTAATTATGCAAGTTTGGAAAAAAAATCCCGCATCATTGCCCCGCAGTAGCTATGGTGGCACAGGTAAGCGTCTTTATATTGGGCTTATGTGCGGCTCTTGTGTATTGCTTGGGCTTTTTATTTTTGTGGCTTGGCTTATACCCATAATTGGTTTTTCTGCCATTCACCCTGCTCTACCCTATATTTTGGGCGTTGTTGGCTTTTTGCTGATATTTCTTTTATTTTGGACTTGCGTTGCTCTTTCTTATCATGTTTATACTGGCAAAAATATTTGGGGTATTAAACGTCTGCGTGGTCTTAGTGTAAAATTAATCTTTCCGCTTATGGAACTACTTGGGCGGGCCCTTGGAATATCGCGTGAGGCGGTTAGATTATCTTTTGTAAAAGTTAATAATGAAATGATTTT
>CAYJNE010000001.1:9885-37043 GCA_964371345.1 uncultured Desulfovibrionaceae bacterium
CGCATAGGCTTACATATAGCATTGAACATTGCGAGCGTTGTGGGCTTTGCCCACTCACAGAGCTTTTGGCTTTGCGTGATGAATGGGGCTTTACCTTGGTCATTGCCACTGGCGGCACCATTGCAAGGCGTATTGTTGTACAAACAAAAGCCCGTTTGATCTTGGCCATTGCTTGCGATAGAGATTTAACTTCAGGTATACTTGATACCTACCCCTTGCCCGTTTTTGGCATTATTAATGAACGCCCTAACGGGCCATGCATTGATACAAATGTTGATGTGGCACTACTCAAAGCGGCCTTGGAGCTTTTTGTAAAAAAAGAAGCAAGCCATGCCCAAGTCTAAAATAAAAAATCATGACGCCAGAAGCTTAGCTGTGCATATTTTACAGCAGGTGCATAAAAATATTCCCCTGCAAAGTGCCTTGGATAGTGCACTTACTAAACACCCCATAAGCAGCAAAGAAACTGCTCTTTGTACTGAGCTTGTGTATGGCTATGCTCGCTACTGCCTGCGTTTGAATTATGTTCTTGATACTCTTCTAAAAAAGCGTGAGCAGTTGCCACTACCTTTACAAATCACCTTGGGCATTTCGGCTTACTCTCTACTTTTTTTAAGCCGAGTACCGCATTATGCCACTGTTAACTGGGCTGTGGATTTTACAAAATCACAATTTGGCCCTGGCCTTGCCAAGCTTTGCAATGGTGTATTGCGTTCGCTCTTGCGCCTTGGTGATGCTCCATTGCATGACAATTTTTACAAAAATGCGCATGATTTTTATTCCGTACCACAGTGGATTTATGATTTGTGGTATAATGAATATGGCGAAAATAATGCCCAGTTACTTTTGACCAAAAGCCTACAAAAGCCAATGCAGTGCATTCGCTTAAATAGATTACACGCTGACTATAAAGAACTGCATAGCTTTTTTTCTAGTGTGGAAGGTGCAAACGCCGTGGGCTTTGATGGCTTTGTTTTTAATGAGGGTGCTTCCCATGCTTGGCCCCATGCGTTGAAGGGAAAAAGCTTAAGTGAATGGCACAATGAAGGTGCTTTTTCTTGGCAAGCAGCAGGTTCACAAATTGCTTTGTCAAAATGCTTTGAGGCAGTGCCGAGGCTACATGAGCAAGAATGGTGGGATGCGTGTGCTGGGCAAGGTGGTAAAAGTTTTGCTCTAATGGAGCAAGGTATAAATGTCGGCCTTGTTAGTGATGTTTCATCTGTGCGTGTGGCCCAATTCAAGCGCACAGCTCAGAGGCTGAATGTGCCCATGCCAAGGCTTGCCCTTATGTCTGGTGTGCGCCCTGCTCTTTGCTCTTGGAGTGGCAGTATTTTATTAGATGTGCCTTGCTCTGGGCTTGGCACTTTATCAAGAAGGCCAGACATCCGACTGCACAGAACAAAAAATGACGTAAAAAATATGCTTAAAACTCAAGCAAGCATATTGCAAAGTACGTGGCCTCTTTTACAAAAGAGCAACTATGTTTTGTATATGACTTGCACCCTAAACCCGCAGGAAAATGAAGGCCAAGTGAATGCTTTTTTGCGTGACCACGCTGATGCCCACATGCTCTTTACATGGCAAACTCCATTTGAGCATCCGTGGCTTGAGGGTATGTATGTTGCCGTTATCCAAAAGGCCTAATCACTCTTCAAAATACTGTCAAAATATCTCACCACCAGTTTCACACTTGCCACTTTAATTTGTTTCACAGAGTTGATGTTAATGTTTCGCGTGAAACATTAATTTGTCATGGCTGATATATGCCAACTTCACATTCAAGGCCCAAGTAAAACTTTAATATATGCCCTGCTCCACTTTAAGCAAAATTTTTTTGACTCGCTTCCAAATGTAAATTTAAAGTAAAAAGCCGAACTTTAATCTTGCTTGTTAGCAAAATTAAAGTTCGGCTTATAATTGTTTGATTTGTTAAATAAAAACTTATTTATTCATTAATTCCTAATGATTGTAAAATTTGTACAAGCTCCGCTTGGTTGGTATAAGTAAGCGTTACTCGCCCACGCTCCTCAGTGCCGCTAATGGATGTTTTTAAGGAAAGATGATTTTTAATCTTTTTTTGCACTTCTTGCAGATATTCGGGTTTTGTGCGTGATTTAGCTTTGCTTTGTTTTGGCTCACTGGTTGTTGCCTCCTCTGTGCTTTCTACTTGAAGTTCACTTTCTGCACTCCAGGGGAAAGTGCCCTTATCCTTATAGCTTTGGGCGGCGGCCTCTGTGTCCCGCACAGAAAGTTCATGTTCCGCAATGGCAATGCGCAATGCTTCTTGTGCATCTAGGTCTGGCGCAAGGCTAAGTAAGGCTCTGGCGTGCCCTGCGGTTATGCTTCCGCTTTGCACATCTTCTTGCGCAGATGCGGATAATTGCAATAAGCGCAATGAATTTGCAATGGCAGAGCGGCTTTTACCAAGGCGTGTGGCAAGCTCTTCTTGGGTAATGCCACATTCTTCACGCAAGCTATTTAGGGCGTTAGCCTCTTCCATGGGGGATAAATTTTCACGTTGAATATTTTCAATCAAAGCCGCCGCCATAACTGCCGCATCGTCAAGTTCTCGTATGAAAACAGGAACTTCAGTAAGGCCAGCAATTTTTGCGGCACGGTAGCGTCTTTCCCCTGCTACTAGCTCATAGCCTTCGCCATCGCTATTGGGTCTTACCAGTAAAGGTTGTATAATCCCTTGTTCTTTAATGGAATTTGCAAGCTCTTCAAGGCTTTCATTTGAGAAGCGTTTACGAGGTTGCTTTGGGTTGGGAAAAATAGTATCAAGTCCAAGGGTATTTGACTTTGCATTTGCAATTTCTGCTATGGGCTCTGCTCCATTCCATAAGGCGTCTAGGCCTCTACCCATTCTTTGCGTTGTGCTCATATAGCCCCGCTTTATAAGTTAAAGGAGTTACTATGCTTAATAAAAATCAAGAGCATATTCATTATTTAGTTAATATCAAAGGTCATTGCCAATCTGTGCAGCTTTCCATGGAACTCTGGGAGTTGGTTCAATCTCAAGTGGAAAAAGCTGTTCAAAAACTTGTTAATCAAGAAGATCCTTTTGACCTGCCACAACCCCTAGAATCACTAGAGGAACTTAAAACATATTGGGATTTTACTTACCCCTACGAGCCGCATGTGCACTGTGAATTTTGTAATGCCAGCACTGACGACTGGGAAAATGACCCTGCACACCCATTTCATTTAACCAATGCAAATATTGGTGGTTTGTTGGTTTTTCTCTGTAGGTGCGGTGCCACTGTGCGCAAAAAGCATTTTCATCGTAAGGTTGTTTTTGAGTGCTCTCCAAAGTCTGGCGATTAGCACTACATTCTAAATTTATTATTTGTTATTGCGCCGTAAAACAACTTCTTTTGCAAGCCCAAGGTAAGCATCAGCACCCATGGATTTAATATCATAATGAATTATGGATTTGCCATGGCTTGGTGCTTCAGAAAGTCGCACATTACGGGGTATAACAGTTTCAAATAATTGATCGGGGAAGCACCTTCTCACTTCATGCTTAACCTCACGTGCTAAGCGGTTGCGCTTGTCGTGCATGGTAAGCACTACCCCAAGCAAGCTTAATTGCGGGTTAAGGCGTTTCTTAACTTGTTCGTATGTTTGTAAAAGTTTAACAATTCCCTCAAGTGCAAAAAATTCGCATTGTAAGGGAATTAGTACTTCCCGCGCCGCACAAAGTGCATTGAGGGTAATTAATCCAAGCGAAGGTGGGCAATCAATAATGATATATTCAAAATGCTCATCCAATGTTTGTAAGCACTCGCTTAAATAATATTCACGTCCCATTTTATCCACAAGCTCAAGCTCAATGGCTACTAAATCTGTGGTTGCAGGTAGTATATGTAGAAAATTCGATACAGTGGGGAGTACATACTCAAGAGCTTTTTTGGGCTCATATACAGCGTCATATACACTGCCCTTGAGCATATCTTGAGTTATACCAAGTCCGCTGGTGCAGTTTGCTTGTGGGTCGCAGTCTATAAGCAAGACCTTTTTTTCCATAACAGCTAATGATGCCGCTAGGTTAATGGAAGTTGTGGTCTTTCCTACGCCGCCTTTTTGGTTTGCAATGGCAATTATTCTGGCCACAAAAGACTCCTTTTGTCGGGTGACTTTTAGTGTTTCACATGAAACAAGCATTTTTGCATGTCGTGTTTTAGAAATATGTTATTGCATAAATTTCGTCAATATGAAAATAAAATAATGGAAAGTGCAAAAATGTATACTTTAACTAAAAAGTTAAAGTAATAAAGGTAAATATTGTATAAAAAGGGGTTTACAATATTCTTAAAAAAAATTATTGATGTGGTGTAATAACTTAAAGTGCTCTCAAAATGGCTACATTAATTTTTAAAAAACTAATGCGGCCCTTTGAAGTGTCGAATGCTTAAAAAGGGAATAGAAATGAAAAAAATTATATTTAGTTTGATAGCTTGTTGCCTCTGCTTTGTGCCCAATGCATGGTCTGCTGAAAATGATGCGGAGTTAGTAAAGACCTTGCAGCGCATTTTTTCAGAGCGGCCCGATCTAATAATAAATGTTTTGCGTGAAAACAGCGAGCTTGTGCTTGATATTGCTCAAGAAGGCTCAACTAAGAAGCGCAAACGTAGCCTTGAGGCCCAATGGCGCAAAGATATGCAGGTTGAAAAAGATGTCAAACTTGAAGGACGCCCTGTGCTTGGCCCAGCAAATGCGCCCATAACTGTGGTGGAATTTTCTGATTTCACTTGTCCATATTGTGCGCAAGCTGCTGCAAATTTAAAGCAATTAATGTCAGCATATGGTAACAAAGTTCGTTTAATATTTAAGCATACACCATTAAGCAATGGGCCCACTTCTATTTTGGCATCTGAATATGTAATTGCGGCTGGCTTTCAATCAGAAGAAAAAGCATGGAAGCTATATGACGCCTGCTTTCAGGGTAGAGCACAATTACTTGAAAAGGGTGAGGCATTTTTAAAAGAACAAGCAAAAGAGCTTGGTCTTGATGTTAAAAAATTAGCAAAAGATGCTAAGAGTAAAAAAACAAAGGAAATTTTGGAAGAAGACCTTGCCGATGCCAAAAAATTAAACATTGAAGGTACACCCTACTTTCTTGTGAATAATATTGTAGTGCGTGGGGCTTTGCCATTGGAGCTATTTAAGTCTGCCTTTGATTTAGCAATTAAAAAGAAATAGGCTGATGCAGCAATTTATTTTTGATGCTTTTTACAGCATATAAAAATTTTTAATCTGATGATTGTGTAAAAGTTTGATATAAAAAAAAGCTTGGGCAAACGCCCAAGCTTTTTTTTGAAACATGCCTTGCGGAATGGTTGTTGCGCTTGCTGAAAAAAAGCAAGCCCGAGAAAATATTAATCTTTTTCAGATTGCGGTATTTGCGTATCTAGGGGAGTTTTTTCATTGTAGCTTCGCGCAAGGCGGCTCATCCAATGCCGAACTTGGTCAAGATCATCTTGGTAAACATCTTCTCTTGAGCGAATTACTGTTTTTAATGTGGCAACTTCTTTGCGCAGTTCAATATTTTCTTCTGTGGCTTCTTTGGCGGCAGTGGTTAAGTTTTGCATTTGCTCTTGTTGGCTAGCCAGAATGCTCAAAGAGTGTGCAATGCTTTGCATGGCGTTACTTTGCTGTTCTAGGAGCTTCATGGCTAAGCTAGCGTCCATGGGGGCATTATTAATGTTTTGTGGTGCAGAAGCCTCTTTTACAGCAGGTACATATATATCAGCAGTTTTGGCATAGTTTTGGGCAAGTTCTTTTTCTACAGCGTTGGCGTTTTTTCCAGCCTTCATGTTTTCAAGAATTGTGGCTACAATTTCAAGGCTTTGTTCGCCATAGCGGCGGCGGCGGCCTTCACCATGAATGGGCAAATAGGCGGCAAAGCGTTTGCAGTAATATCTTGTGGTGGATTCAGGTAAATCAAAATGCCTTGAAATATCTGCAAGGCTAAGTAAACCAGAGGCGTGACTATGTTTTTGTGACATGATAACTTCCTTATGATTTATGCAAAGTCACAATACCGCAATATATATTTAAGTCAAGAAAAATTAGTAAAATCAAGGGATATAGCTCTAGAAAAATACATATTAGCAATGTCATTGCGTATTTAGTTGCGGTGATTTTACATAGACAGTGAGTGTAAAAAATAAGGCCTACCGTTTAGGGTAGGCCTTATAAAGTTTACATATGCGACCAAGCGTTATACTAATTAGTAACTCGCCTAACTGCGCGCAGCTTCGGCTTCCAGTAGGAATTAGCAATGCTCTCAATGCGCACATTGGCACCAGTTCTTGGGCTATGGATAAATTTATTATCACCTAAATAAATGCCAGTGTGTAAGCCAGTACCAGAACTTGAAGTTTTAAATACTACAATATCACCAGGCTTTGCTTTGCTTGAGGAAATGGATTGCCCAGCTTTTGCTTGATCGGTGGTTACTCGTGGCACAGAAATACCGTGTTTTTTATAAGCCCACCAAATAAGACCTGAGCAATCAAAGCCCTTTTGCGGAGACTCACCACCAAAGACATACTTTTTCCCAATTTGGGTATGGGCAGTTTTTGCAACTTTTTGCCCAGTGGTATACTTGCTTCCACTCTTAGTGCTTTTGGTGCCACAGGCGTTAAGCAAGAAAGTGCTTAACAGCAATATCGCAAATAAAAACCGCAAGCTGATGTTTTTATAAGTTTTTTTACGCATAATTGTACCCTCTCCCTTTAGAAAATACATGAAAAAAATTCTAAGCAAAATAAGAAGTATAACTTTAAGTTACAAAGAATTTGCAAGTTTGGTGCCTGAAAACATTGGATTTTCTAGAAAAAATCATGACATAATTTTTTGTTAATAAATTAATATGTTAGAGAGTGAGACTTACAAGTGTTTGTTATTGTAAGAAATTATTATGGGGAAATTTTAGGTAAAAAAATTGTGCAAATCACCTTGCGCAGGAAAAAATTTCCGCAAGTGTGGAGCAAAAAAA
This sequence comes from uncultured Desulfovibrionaceae bacterium, assembly GCA_964371345.1. Lineage (GTDB taxonomy): Bacteria > Desulfobacterota > Desulfovibrionia > Desulfovibrionales > Desulfovibrionaceae > CAYJAD01. The sequence goes on from CAYJNE010000001.1 coordinate 16,892, forward strand.
ATTTTCAAAGCATAAAAGTGTGTTAAATGGAAAAATAAGAAAAAACTACCAAACAATAGGCTTAATGTTGTGCTTTAAAAGCCAGTCATTGGTCATGGAAAAATGCTTGCACCCAAAAAAGCCACGGTGGGCAGAAAGTGGAGATGGGTGCGCTGCGTGTAGTATGAGATGTTTTGTGGAATTAAAAGTAGATGTATAGGCTTGGGCTGGCTTTCCCCACAATAAAACAACCAAAGGATTTGGGCCATGGGCAAGGCTTTGCAAGATGCTCTTAGTTATTTCTTGCCAGCCTAGGTGAGCATGAGAAAGTGGCTTTGCTTCTTCAACGCTTAAAATGGTATTTAGCAACAGTACGCCTTGTGTTGCTAGCCGAGTTAAGTTTGGGGAAGGATTTGGCATATGCTCATGTTTTGCGTAAACATCATTATGAATTTCTTTAAAAATGTTACGTAAAGAAGGTGGAGGGGGAGTTTGCTCCTGCACAGAAAAAGCAAGGCCATGGGCCTGGCCTTCTTTATGGTATGGGTCTTGCCCCAAGATGATTACGGAAATGTTTTGCGGCAAGCAATGCTTAAGTGCATAAAAATATTCGTGTTCTCTGGGGAATATTTTTGTGCCGTCATTACGCAATTGCGCAATTTTTTGAAGTATGGGTTGTTCTTTACCAATTTTTAATGCAGGGACAAAGTCTTGCCATGCATTCCAAATTTCGTCTGAGCTCAATTAATTCGCTCCAAATCCTGGTATATAGAAATGCTTTTCAAGTCTATTTAATATCCAAGTGGCAATGGTTACCATGGCTAGGTAATAGGCTCCTACCACTATGAAAACTTCAGTAAAGCGAAAGGTTACAGAAGCAACAACCTTGCCTTCGCCCATGAGTTCCATGCAGGTAACTAGGTAAGCTAAGGAAGAATACTTTATTAAATATATTACCTCATTACCACAGCCAGGTAAGGCTCTGCGTGCGGCTTGAGGAATGATAATCCAGCATATGGTTTGCATGGTGGTCATGCCAAGGGCTTGTGCGGCCTTTATTTGGCCTTGCCTTATGGAAAATAATGCGCCACGTATGTATTCTGAATGATAAGCTGCACTGCATAGGGTGAAGCTTATTAAGGCAGCAAAATATGGCTCAAAATATAGGCCAAGCTTAGGCAATGCGTAGTATATCATCATAAGCTGCACTGCAAGTGGAACTCCACGAAAAATAGCTACAAACCAATCACCAAGCTTACGAAGGATTGATGTGCCATAAACTCTTTGGATGCCTACCAATATTCCCCCCAAAAAACCTAAAATTGTAGAAGGTACAATTAAGGCAATGGATACAAGCAGCCCCTTGTTCAGGGCTGGTAGTAAATCATTGGAAAGAAATTGGGCATCAAACATTATGTTGTGGCATCCATATCTAAAAGTTTAGTGCAAAAAGCTTGTGTGCGTGTGCCAGCACCATCTGCAAGTAGTTCGTCAGGTGTTCCGCGCTCAATAATAACCCCTCGCTCCATAAACAATATTTCATTGGCAAGGGCGCGTGCAAAATCCATTTGGTGCGTTGCCATAAGCATAGTCATGCCGCCACGGGCAAGGTCACGAATAACGGCTAAAACTTCACCTACAAGCTCAGGGTCAAGAGCGGAGGTAGGTTCATCTAACAGTATGACCTTGGGGTCCATGGCCAACGCTCTAGCTATGGCCACCCTTTGCTTTTGCCCGCCTGATAGCTGAGCTGGATAGAGGGTGGTTCTTTTTTCAAGGCCAACCCGTGCAAGTTCATCTAGGGCGCGTTTGCGTGCGTCAGATTTGGAAAAATTGCGTACCTTTCTAAGTGCTATGGTAACATTTTCTTCAGCAGTGAGGTGGTCAAATAGGTTAAAATCTTGAAAAATCATGCCCACTTGCGCTCTAAAGGCGCATAATTTACTTTTATTGAGGATATCAAGCTCTTGGTCTTCAAGCCAAATTTTGCCACTATCGGGGGGTATGAGGCAATTTATACATTGCAAAAGCGTGCTTTTGCCGGCACCTGATGGGCCAATGAGTACTTTTAACTCACCACGCTTAATGCCAAGTGAGCAATTTTGCAAAATTGCTTTCCCACCTAATGTTACAGACATATTTTCAATATTAAGTACATTTGTTTGCATAATTAATAACAATCCTAATTAATAGCATAACCTGGAACATAAATTTTTTGTTCCAACATGCGCAAAAGGCGAACACCAATAAGTGTAATTACAAAATATAAAAGCCCCGCTGTGGCAAAAAGTGCCAAATGTTCGTGAGTTCTTGAGGCTACAAAATTGGCTCTAGCCATAATTTCTTGGGTGCCAAGCACATAACAAATGGCTGAGTCTTTAAGTAAAATAGAAAATTCATTGGCAAAGCCAGGAATGGACATACGCATAGCTTGGGGTAAAATGATATGACGTATGGCTTTGGCATCGGTCATGCCAAGGGCTCTTGCGGCTTTAATTTGGCCGTGAGAAATAGCTTGAATGGAGCCGCGGAAAATTTGTGATTGATAGGCAGTGCTTGTGCAACCAAGCACCACACAAGCAATAACAAAGGGGTCAGCGGCAAGCCCAAGGGATACAAAGAGCCCAAAAAATAAAAATAAAAGCACAAGAATGGGGATGCCACGGAAAAGCCAAACATATATGGAAACAAAGTTGCGCATAGCCTTGTTGCCGTAAACTTGGGCAACAGCCAAGGGCACACCGAAAACCAAACCAATGCTTAAGGCAATAACCACATTGGAAATGGTGACAATGCTCCCGCCAAGCACATAGGGCAAGGCATTAAAAACAACTTGTAATGCTTCCATTTAAATAAAATTCCCCCTACAAAATTAATTGTAGGGGGATGGTTAGACTATTTTTTTCTAAGATATTTTTCTTTTAGGGCTTCCCAGTGAGGGTCAGCCATAAGCAGCTTATAACCTTCGTCAATTAGGCGACGTAGCTCTTTGTCATCTTTGCGAATGGCAACGCCAAAATTGTCAGGCTGGCCGTGGGTACCAACTTTTTTAACAGCCTTACCCTTGGCAATGGAATCTTCAGCAGGAAGAGCATCCATAAGTCCAGCTTGAATGCGGCCATTAAGTATGTCTTCAACAATTAAAGGAGCAGACTCATAAAAGCGTAATTCAAAAGGATATTTCTTTTCTTCTTGTTCTTTTTTTATGGCTTCGGCTTCGGATGTACCGCGTTGCACGCCAAGTTTGATAGGCGTGGAAAGGATTGCTTCAGGTGTAAGGCTAGCATCCTTTGCAGTGATGAAAACACGAGATACTTCCCAGTATGGGTTTGAAAAATCAACCATTTGACGGCGGCTATCTGTAATGCTCATGCCAGAACAGATCATGTCAATTTGTTGCGCTAGAAGGGCGGGGATTATGCCGTCCCAAGCAATGGGTTTGTGTTCAACTGTGAATCCCATTTTTTTGGCAATCCAGTTCATGGATTCAACGTCAAAGCCAGCAGGTTGACCTTTTTCATCCACATAGCCAAAGGGCGGATAGTTGGCATCAATACCATTTACATAGGTCTTGGCTAGGGCTGGGGTAGCAAATCCAGCAAGTAGTAGTGCCATTAAGCTAAAAAGCAAAAACTTTTTCATAAAACCTTTTCTCCTTAAACGGTTATTTGTATATCTCAAAACCAACTTTTCACGCTATCAAACTCTACATAATGACGCAAGTATTGAGATTTTGTTGTCGTGAGGGGTGTAGTGTTACTTTGAATAACAATTAAAGTGGGTTATAGCTGGTGCTCATAAGTTAAATACTTTTGTATGTGCACAAAAAAATTGTGTTTGCTAGCTTAAGTAAATTTTTTAAGTAAATTATCTTGCATTGTGTACGCTAAACAGTGTAGAAAATCCCTTGAACAAATAATTACGTATAAACCTTGAAAAAGTTTAGTGTTTTTCTAGAAATAACGCTGGGCTGAATATAATATAAAGCTACAAATAGCATCTGAGTTTTGCTGCTAAGGTACTGCATAAATGTGGGAGAATAAGTTTACCAAATATTTAGGGTTGCGCCCTTCACAGCTTGTTATGCTGGTGAGTGATGCAGTTATTATGCAGCTTACCTTGTTAGCGGTCGTGTTATTGCGTTTGGTTTGGGGTGAGGTAACTTTATCACTATACGGCACCATGAGTAGTATTTTGTGGTGTGCCCCTTTCTTTAGTGTGTTGTTTGGTGCTTGCCAAGTACCAATGCCTCCACAGCATCGAGAGGTCAAACATATATTCCTCACAGTGTCTTTGTCCTATCTTGTGGTATTGTTTTATCTGTTTATGACTCAAGTTAGCGTTGAATATTCTCGTGCAATCATTTTACTGTCATGGGTGGGTAGTGTTTTTACGGTGCCTATGGCGCGAGGTGTGTTGCGCAGAAGGCTTTGCCGCCGCCCTTGGTGGGGGTGCCCAACAGTATTTTTACAAGGCGAATTTCAGTGCAAGGACTTATGGGATGAGTTAATTGCACACCCTGAAAGAGGCCTTAAGCCTGTGGCTTACTTAGATATAGAGCAAACAGGCGAGCGGTGGCAAGACAAGATAAAACATATGCGAAATCTCTATGCTCGCCCCATGTTCATATGGTGCGGAACAGACGGTGAACACGCTGAAAACTCAAAAATCTTTGAAGAAATAACTCGCTTTTGCCGCGATGTATTATTTATTCCATGTGGAAAGGTTAAGAAGAAAAAGTTTTGGCTAGCCCCACGTATATTGGGTACGTCCATGGGTTTTGTGGTGCGTCAAAACCTTACTGATACAAGGCGTTTATGCATTAAAAGAAGTATAGATGTTTTGTTTTCTGTATTGTCTTTAATCTTTGTCATACCCATAGGGTGTATTATTGTACTTTGCATTCGCTTAAGTACGGGGTCAGGTGCCATTTATACTCAAGTTCGCCTTGGGCAAGGTGGAAAAAAAATTCTTGTTTATAAATTTCGTACAATGGTGCCCAATGCCGATGAAGCGTTGGAAAAGTATTTACAAGACAATCCTGAAAAGCGTGAAGAGTGGGATAAAAACCACAAATTGTTTGACGATCCACGCATTACGCCAGTAGGTAAATTTTTGCGTAAGACAAGTCTTGATGAATTGCCGCAAATAATTAATGTTATTAAAGGAAATATGAGCCTTGTGGGGCCAAGGCCCATTGTGCAAGAAGAAATTGAGCGTTATGGCGATGTATATTTGGATTATAGCGAAGTAAAACCAGGTATTACGGGGCTATGGCAGATTTCTGGTCGTAACTTAACCACCTATGAGCAGCGCGTTTGGTTTGACAATTATTATGTTACCAACTGGTCTTTATGGATGGATTTATGGATTATGGCGCGTACCATTCCTGTAGTTTTACGGGGCTATGGTGCGTATTAATTTTCTGTTTTTATCAGTTTTTTGCGCATTCTTCGGGCAAGCGGTACCAATACCATGTATGGAGCAGGGTGCCGTCACTGAGGCTCCAGTGCTCGCTCTTTTCATAAAAATCCAAAATATTTTGCTCAGGTAGGGGCAAATCGCCTTTCTGGCCATTACGTAATTGTTTTTCTCTACAAAAAATAATAAGACACTCAAGTAGGGCAAAGCATGTATCTTCGTGGATGCATTGACCTTGGATTGTTGTAAGAAATTCTTCATAAAATGGAGTTTGCTTACATGCGGTTAGGTCGAAGGTGCCAGAACTACCCTGAAGGTGTTTTAGCATGTCAAGTACATGTATTTGCACGGGATTGATAAGGTCTTCTTTCTGCAAGAGCTGGTGAAAGTGTTCAATATGGGGAATATGTGTTTCTAGTGACATATTTACTCCTAATAATATTAACTATATTAAAAAACATATAAATTGTTTTTAAATATAGATTAACATTTTGTCAAGAGGCTTGCTTAGAGTGTCTATGCGTCTGGATATAATTGTGAAATATATGAGGTAATGTTATGAAATTTAAACTGTTTTTTGTGATGATTTTACTTTGTGCTCTTAGTGCTTGTACGGCCAAGACCAATGCCCCAGATATGGCTGCAAGTCAGCCCATTGAGGCTAAACCAAGTATTTTGGATGTGCCAGAACTTGATTTTATGGATGCCTATGGCGAAGGTTTAGTCTTTTCTAAGCCAGAGCAAGCTTTGAAGGATATTGATAAAAACATTACCGAGGCTGGTGATGCAGATATTACTGCCCTGCTAGTGGTGCGAAGCTTGGTTTTAAGCCAGTTAGGCCGCAAGGATGAGGCCTTTGATGATATGACTAAGGCTGTTCAAAGTAGGCCCGATGCAGAATTGTATGCCTTGCGAGGTTTTGTGCTTTGGCGTGGTGGTAAGGTGCGTGGGGCCATGCGTGATGCTGAATATGCTTTATATAAGCAAAAAGACATACCCCTAGGGACGATGATGCAAGGCTTGGCCCTTTATTCCGAAGAACAAATGGACAAAGCGTGCCCTTTGCTTGAGACTGCTTGTAAGCAGGGCCAGTGCTTTGGTATTGAGTTTGCGCAAGAGCAGGGCCAGTGTAAATAGGTTTTGTAATGAATGTAAAGGCCATAGGATATACAGCTGCTTTTACGGCAGTAATACTTTGGGCGGGTAATTTTGTGCTTGCTCGGGCCATGGCTACATCTATTCCGCCTGTACAATTAAATTTTTGGCGATGGGCGGTGGCTTTTATTTGCATTGCCCCATTTGCCTTGCGTAATTTGCGCAAAGATTTACCAATTATAAAGCGTCATATATCCTATTTGGCTATTTTGGGTTTTATTGGTGTTACGTCTCTTAATGCCCTTTTTTATAAAGCGGGCCAAAGCACAAGCAGCATTAACATGGTGCTTTTTGTACCCTCAGCACCCATTGTGATTATGCTGCTTTCTCGTTTTTTATGTGCAGAGCCCATTACTCCCCGCCGTTTTTTAGGTCTTGTTATTATTCTTGTGGGTTTGGGGATACTGCTTTCTCGTGGGCAGTGGAGTAATGTTGTCAACTTTAACTTTTCCATGGGCGACCTTTGGAGTGTGGGTGGGGTTTTGTGCTTTGGGCTGTACTCCTTTTTTGCTCGCTATAGGCCTAAGGAATTAAGCACAGCGGGCTTTCATTTAAGCACTTTTGGCTTTGGGCTTTTATTGGCCTTTCCCATGCTTTTGATTGAGTTGTATTTTATGCCGCCTCCGCCTTTGGATATGTCTATAGTTATGGCTGTGCTTTATGCTGGTGTTGGGTGTTCGTTTATTGCCTATGCCTTGTGGACTAAAGCCATTGACGCCCTTGGGCCAGTGGCTGTGGGTATGGTTTATTATACCATACCGTTGTTTACTGCCTTAGAGGGCGTGCTTATTTTAGGTGAAGCAGTAACCAAGGTGCACATTGTGGGCGGGGGGCTTATGATTTTAGGCATTGCCCTTGCCATTTTTCAAAAAAATATCCCACAACTAAAAAGTTGACCTTAAAATTTTTTCTTGATTGCCGTTAGAAAGGATAATAAGGAAGGCGTTATGAAACAGTATTACGCAATTAAAGATGGGAAGCTTGTTTCCTTCAATTTAGATAAAAAGCCATTTTGGGGTTATTTTTTCGCACTATTATTAATGGTAGGCTGTGGTGCTGGTGCTTATGTGTATGCTAAGGAACAATTTGCCATACCAGAGGATAAAATTGTTTTATCAAAAAAAGAATATGCACAATTTCAAGATATAGAGAAGGCCTTTGCTCGCAGCCTTGAAAAAAGTATGCAAACCAGAGAATATGTTCTATCATCTGCAGAGCTTAAAGAAGTTTTCAACCATGTTTTCCCTGAAATAAAATTAGACCCCGAGGTGGAGGAGCAATATCTAAACTCCGTGTCCACTTGGTCTGCGCATTACTCCATTCCGCCACTCTTAGTATTAAGCATTATTTGGCGTGAAAGTGGCTTTGATGCGTCTACAATGTCCTCTGCCAATGCTAGAGGCCCCATGCAGGTTATTTATATATATCACAGTGAAAAATTAGATCGCATTGGTAAAAAAGAAAATGATTTACATGATATTGATACGGGTGTTCGCATTGGCGTAGAAATTTTACGTGAATACTTTGATAGATATGACCGCAATATATTTCGGGCCATGCAAGCCTATGTGGGTGGGGTGCATAAGACTTATGCTAGCGACATTTTGACCCGTTACTTTAATGCTCGTATATATATTGAAGAGCAGCTTTAACCCATTGAAAAGAGCCTTAATGTTGCCAATAATATGCTAAAATAATTAAATTTTATGCAACATGGCCAACGCTAAGGCTTTTTTAGTTTCACGTGAAAAATCAAGGCATTATGCCAGCCCATGCCAGTTAAATATACTCCCGCACAGCTTTAACCAATTGTAAACAAAGCGCAGACCTATTGAGGGTATACAAATGTATGCCTGGCGCACCGCCTTCTAAAAGTTGTCGTATTTGTTGTACGGCAAAGTTAAGCCCCACTTCTCGCACTGCTTCCACCCCGCCTGCATTGTGGGCTTGTTCTAGTTGCAAATAAAGCTTGCCTGGAATATTTGCACCGCACATGCTAAGTACAGTTTTTATGGAGTCAAAGCTTTGCACTGGTAAAATACCTGGAATTACAGGCACATTAATATTATTTTCGCGTAAACTATCCACAAGGTCAAAATATTCACGCACATCAAAAAATAGCTGAGTTATAACAAATTCAGCCCCAGCCTTGATTTTTGAAAGAGTATAAGCCCTGTCAGACGCAAAAGACGGCGACTCAGGATGAGGTGAAGGGTAGCCTGCAACGCCAACGCCCATATGTGGTTCTACCCTACGCACATAACGCACAAGGTCTTCAGCATACTTAAATTCACTGCTTTGCCAATCGTATTGGCCCTGCAATTCCTTAGGAGGGTCACCACGCAAGGCCAAAACATTTTCAATGCCAGCGTCACGTAGTTTGCGTAAAAAGTCGCTAATATGCTCAGAACTTGAACCCACACAAGTTAGGTGAGCCATAGGCTCAAGGCCAATTTTTTGTAGGCGTGTGGCAATTTCCAGTGTGTTATCTTGCGAAGAACCACCAGCACCATAAGTTACAGATGTAAACAGCGGATTTATGGCTTTTAACTCCTCCACACAAGCAAAGAATTTTGGCCATTGTTCCACATCCTTAGGTGGAAAAAACTCAAGTGAGAAAAAGGGCTTCTCGGCATTTTCTATTAATTGCGCAAGCTTCATATGTAATCCTTAGTGTTGTATTGTTGAAAGCACTATATCAATATAACTTGATATGTCAATATAGTTATTATGCAATATTTTATGTCCTAGTATAATTATAGGTATTGAATTGTAATGTGCTTTGGAGTACAATACCTATAAAAGAATCATGTAAATTAGTTTTTTCGCATATATACGCTAATTGCAAATAAAGCAATATTAGAATACAAAGCGGTTAAATAGTTTTTTTTATAAAGGCTTATACGTGTTAAAAGCATATGCATACATCTATTTGGTTTTAATATCTATTGTGCTTTGCTCTACGCCCAGTAGGGCAGAGGCAACATGGGAAAATGTAGAACCAGGCCTTGATATGTCTACCTTTATAGTGGCTGACGATATTCAAATTGTGGCTGTGCGCTTTGACCCAAAATTTTTTACGTTTTCACTGTTTAGCATAAGTGAGAATAATAGTGCCCCGCAAACATTAATGCAGTGGGCCCAGAAATATAACCTAGTGGCGGCCATTAATGCCAGTATGTATTTGCCCAATGGTAAAACAAGTACTGGATATATGCGTTCAGGTAGCCATTTGAATAACAAGCATATAGCAAAAAATTTTGGGGCTTTCTTTTTGTCAAAGCCTTATAATTTAGACTTGCCTACGGCTAGACTTATTGATCGTGATACCGAAGGCTGGCAAGATTTATTAGAACAATATGACGTAGTTGTACAAAATTATAGATTAATCGACTCCAACCGCCAAATATTATGGTCGTCAGGCGGGCAAGAGCATTCCATAGCCGCCGTTGCTGAGGATGAAGCAGGTAATATTTTATTTTTGCATTGCAGAGAGCCCATTGCGGCACATGATTTCGCGTCTGCTCTTTTAATACCAAGCCTTAGTGTACGTACTGTTATGTATGTGGAGGGTGGAGTGCAAGCAGGGCTTGTACTTAGGACAGCTAAGGAGGAAACTCTTTGGGGCGGGTGGCACCCTTCGGACATTTTAATGGGTAGCGTTAGCGTAGCCTTGCCAAATATTATCGGCGTGTTACGCAAATAAATATATTATTTATAACTCTAACTGGGCGAAAATACGCCTATTGGCAATATGTCTATGCTTGTCAGCATTGTTTATTCATTTTAACCATATGAGGGAGATGTCATGCCTAAATTTTTAGAAGTTTATAAATGTGAAGTGTGCAGCGTCATTGTAGAATGTCTTTGTGATGCCAAGGGTGCTATGTCCTGCTGTGGTAAGCCCATGAAGCTTATGGCCGAAGGCACCACCGATGGTGCTAAAGAAAAACACGTTCCCGTGGTGGAAAAAACCGCCAATGGCTATAAAGTTACCGTAGGTAGCGTGGCCCACCCCATGGCAGATGACCACTATGTTGAATGGATTGAGCTAATTGCTGACGGCGTTAGCTATACCAAATTCCTAAAGCCAAATGATGCTCCGGAAGCGGAGTTTTGTGTTGAGGCAAGCAGTGTAACTGCTCGTGAATACTGTAACCTACACGGGCTATGGAAAGCCTAAAGGAAGATTATTATGCAAAAGTATGTTTGTGATTTATGTGGCTATGAGTATGACCCAGCTGTTGGCGATGAGCCTAATGCTCCTGCCGGTACCGCATTTGATAAATTGCCTGAAGATTGGGTTTGCCCAGTTTGCGGGGCTTCAAAAGACCAATTCAGCGCGAGTTAAGACGGTCAGTTGAAAAAGAGGCATCTACTGCTTCAGTGTAAAATTTTAGTCAGGTCATGGGGGGAAGACCCCGCGTTGCTCTCTATTTACGTAAGGCTCGTAAACTCGCCTAACGTAAACGGCTTCGCCGCCCGTTGGGTAGGGCTCCCTTCCTAAAATTTCCCACTTCACTGTATCTACCCCTTTTTGAACAGACCGTGAGAAAGGGCGTATGGTAATAAAAATAAAAACCCTCGATAGATTGTAAAATTATCGGGGGTTTTTATTTTAAATTCATTAAATTTCTGAAATTGTGTTTTTAATTTAGTTATGTTAACCTCTGTTAACTTAATATAATTTTTTGAGCAGACTTTAAATTGACCACTAGGGAGGGCATATGCAACCTGTAGAAATTAAAAAAGATATTTATTGGGTAGGTGCTGTTGATTATGATAATAGGGATTTTCATGGTTATTCCATTTCTCCCAGTGGTTCCACCTACAATGCCTACGTGGTGAAGGATGAAAAAACTGTCCTTTTTGATACAGTTTCAGGCCATTCCACCGATGCAATGCTTTGCAGGCTTTCGCAAGTAACCCCGCTAGAAAAAATTGATTATATAGTTTGTAACCATTTAGAGCTTGACCATGCAGGTGCTTTGCCTGAGCTTGTGGCCCGTTGTAAGCCAGAGAAGATTTTTTGTTCTGCCATGGGCTTAAAATCCATGGCTGGATATTTTGATATTAGTAATTGGCCTGTTCATGCCGTTGAAAATGGTGAGGAAATTTCCATTGGTAAGCGTCATGTGAAGTTTGTGGAAACTCGTATGCTGCATTGGCCTGACAGCATGGTTTCATACATTCCAGAAGATAAGTTACTTATTTCTAACGATGCCTTTGGGCAAAATTTAGCAACTTCACAGCGTTATGGCGATGAAGTACCACGTGAAGTGGTTATTCGTGCCGTAAAAGAATATTATTACAATATCGTGCTACCTTTTTCAACACAAGTGCTTAAAGCCATTGAGCTTTTGGGCACTGTTGATATTGATATGATTGCCCCTGACCATGGTCTTATTCATCGTGGTAAGGAAGGTGTTGATTTTATTTTAGACATTTATAAAACCATGGCCGAGCAAAAACCACAAAAACGAGCCGTCATCGTATACGACAGTATGTGGAAAAGCACAGAAAAAATGGCCTATGCCATAGGTAGTGGCCTTGAATCTGTGGGTGTTCCAGCACGCATTATGTCGCTTAAACAAAATCACCATAGCGGTGTTATGACTGAGCTTGCAGATTGCGGCGCAGTTATTGTGGGTAGCCCAACGCACAACAATAATGTTTTACCATACATAGCATCAATGCTTACTTATATGAAGGGCTTGCGCCCACAAAATCGTATTGGTGCGGCCTTTGGCTCTTATGGCTGGTCTGGCGAAAGTCCAAAAATCATTCATGAGTGGCTTGCTTCCATGAAGATGGACATGGTGGGCGATCCTTTGCGTCAATTATGGTCTCCCAAGCATGATGGCCTTGCCGCAAGTCACGAACTTGGCAAACAAGTGGGTGAAGCCTTAATTGCAAAGATTGGTGCTTAATTTATATGCCGCTTCGTGTTGCCATACTTGCTTCTGGTAGTGGGAGTAATGCCCAAGCTATTTTTGATAAAATAGCCGCAGGGCTCCTTGATGTAGAGGTTTGCTTGGTGCTTTGCAATCGCCCTGGGGCTAAGGTTTTAGAACGAGCCAAAGTCTTTGGCGTGCCCACCTTGGAGCTTGATCATACAAGCTACCCAAGCCGTGAGGACTTTGACGCGAAGCTTGTGGAGGAAATTAAGGCAAGTGGAGCAGAGTTGATAGTTCTGGCAGGCTATATGCGAGTGCTAACTCCTGTGTTTTTGGATGCCTTTGAAAATAAGGTTATAAATGTGCATCCTGCAATTTTGCCAAGCTTTACGGGTGCGCATGGTGCAAGAGATGCTTGTGCCTGGGGCGTGCAGGTTTCGGGGTGTACGGTGCACTTTGTGGATGAAGAAGTTGACCACGGTGCCGTTATTGCCCAAGCTGTGGTGCCAGTTTTAGCAGATGATGATGAAGCAAGCTTGCAAAAACGCATTCAAAGCATGGAATACCGTATTTACCCTCAAGTTTTACAGTGGTTTGCCGAAAATAGAGTACAGGTGGAGCAAAGGCGAGTGTGTATTTTACCTGCCCAAAAGACATTTGCTTCTACCTCAAAAGATATGACAAATGCGGGCGCATACTTTGTATGGCCCCCATTGGAAGAAGGATTTTAGCAGTGTGGAAAACGGTTTCACACAGCTTTTTATTGATTAATTTTATTTAATTTTATAATCTGAGACCTTGTGTTGTTGGCTATAAAATTTATTGGCATGGCATATGGAAGAAAATTCATTTAAAGATCAGCGTCCTATCATTATAAATAATATGGACGTACCCATGGGTACGGTCTTTACTTGCTTGTTTAAAAATAACACCAAGCTTGAAGCGCATCTTGTGGGCTATGAGCATGACAATTTCTTTCTATTTAAGTTTCCCACCATATCTGGCATAGCCAATTACCTAACCAAGGACGCCCCCATTGCGGCATTGTTTAAGGCCAACGGCTTTAACGTAACCTTTGCCAGTACTCTTAGTATTCCTATTCCCCGCAAATTTTTAGCTTTTTGTGAATATCCTGCAAAGTTTAAGCTTTATGAAATTAGAAATACCACACGGGCCGACTGCCTTTTGCCTGTGGCCATTACCATAAATGAAAATCGCTTTTTTGGAGTTGTCCAAGATATATCCCCCGATGGATGTAGGTTAACCCTTGAAGGAGTGCATGGTACAGATTTGCGTAAGGTTGAGCAGGGCGAGCGTATTAAACTTGAAGTTTGGACGCAAAAAGATACCATTAATGTAAGTGGGGTCATAATGCGCTGCATAAAGAACATTGCCAGAGTTACATTTGGTGTGTCCTTTGCCGATGTAAGTAAACAAGACGACGCAATCATACATGATTTTATATCATCTTTGCAGTATAGTGGCATTGCAAGCTTGGGTAATAATAGAGACTAAATAAAAACCGTTAAACTTTTGAGGAATATCATGTCAATTATTCGTAATTTAACCATTTTTACAGTTTTACTGCTCTCTTGCATGGCTTGCGTTGAGCAAGGTTTCGCCGCTGAAAAAACTCAAGCCACCGCCAAAGCGGGTGAGCCCACCCCCGACACTCCTGCCGAAGATGTTGAACGCCAAACACAAATTTCCGTCAGTCACACAGGCACTGATACCGTGGGTACACGCCTATCTACACGCTTAAAAGAGCTTTTTAATGGTAGCAATTTGTTTCAATTAAATGAAAATAATGCCCCAAAAATTCGTATTATATTAATATCAAAAGCAGAATTTTCTGACCGCCCAGGTGTAGGCTCCATATATTCCATAACTTGGGTATTTAGTCAAAGCGAAGGGCATCTTGGTTATTTATTGGCACAAGAAGTGGATATTTTAACACCAGAAGATGTGGACGCCGTAGCTACCAGATTATTAGAACGCACAGACGGCCTTGCCGTGAAATATGCCTATCTTTTTAAATAATTAAAATGAAAAATAAAAACCCAAAAAGCCGCTTAAAAGCGGCTTTTTGGGTTTTAAAAAATTTTCTGGAGAAAGAGCTTTTTTGAAAAAAAGTTCTCTCTCCAAACCTCTCTCTCAAAAAACTTTAATAGCGACAATATATTAGCGTTGGAAGGTAGGTTTTGCCGCAACAAAAGTCTTTTATATGGTTTGTTCGTAACCTGATTCTCTCACCCAATCCATGGGCAAAATTCAAGTATTTCAGGGGTTAGTTCATCGTTGTCGGTGTAGATATTTATTTGAGGCAGTAACTCTACATCTGAGCAAGTATCTTTTTGAGCATGAACTAGCACCCACTTGGCCATACGCTTGGGGCGGGTGTGCATGGGTAAGATTTGGCGAATGCCAAAACCATGTCCTTGTAAGGTTTGCAATAAGTCTGGCAAGTGGGCTGGGGCATAGATGCAGAAAAAATGCCCTTGATGCTTGAGTAGCTCTCTGCTTGCGGCGCAAAAATGTTTAAGGGTGTCTTCTTCTTGATGTAAGGCCAAGCGGCGGTCAATATCCTTACTCACTCGCCCTGTGCCATGCTTATGATAGGGCGGGTTGGTTATGAGCATATCTGCCAAATTTTGGCCCATATGCTCATGGTAGAGCGTGCGTAGCTTGTTTTTTGAGCCTACATCAGCAAGGTGAAAATTCAAGCGATTTTGCAAGCCCAGAGCAATAGCATTTTCTGTGGCGGTATTCACCGCCTCGGGTACAATGTCTACCCCAAAGCCATGCGCATTAGGCAAATTTAGCCCAAGGGCGCAAGAGGCTAGGCCATTGCCTATACCAAGCTCCACAAAGTGTTTTATATTAAGCTTGTGGCGCAAAACAAAAGCTGTGAGCAAAAGGGCATCAATGCCAATCCTTAGATTGCCTTGATTTAAATTATGCGGCAGGGGTATTTTATTCACCTTGGTAAAACTCTTCCCACTTTTCTAATAACTCTCGTAGGGCTTTGCCTCTATGACTGCGAGAGTTTTTTTCTTCCTTACTAAGCTCTGCGGCGGTGCGCCCAAGTAAAGCATCAAAAAAAACAGGGTCATAGCCAAAACCCTGCGTGCCACGAGGCTCTTTTGTGATATTGCCTTCCCAAGTGCCACGTATGGTCAAATGACGCCCCTTAGGGGTGCAAGCAGTCATACAACAAACAAAACGTGCTAGGCGATTTTCTTCTCCCTCAAGGGACAGCAATAGTTTGCGAATATTGCGTGCATCCTTAGTTTCATCGGGTAAGGGGTCAAGGTCTTCGGCATAGCGAGCAGAATACACACCAGGTGCGCCATTAAGGGCATCTACCTCAAGGCCTGAGTCATCAGCAATGGCAATTAGGCCTAAGGCCTCAGCTACGGTTTTGGCTTTGAGCAGGGAATTTTCTTCAAAGGTTTGGCCTGTTTCTTCTACATCTTCTAGTTGTGGAAAGGACTCAAGACCTAGCACCTCAAGGCCAAATTCGCTAAGGCTGTCAGATAATTCACGTATTTTCCCCGCATTGCGGGTGGCAAGAACAATGGTTTTTTTCATACAAAACTCCTAAAGCATGTCTAACCATAGCCAGTCCATGAGGCAAGATATATTTTGCGCATGCTTTAACTGCTTGCAAAGCAAAAGAGTAGTATGCTAGTATTTATGGGCAGTTTTATATTTTTTTAGGAGGATTGTCATGAAGATTGGATTAAGAGCGTTTTTAGTTTTCTGTATGCCCATTGTTTTTGTGCTTGCCCTAACCATGCAGGCAGAGGCCAACAAGGTGCGCACTGGTGCTGAATTTTATAAAGATTGTGTGGGCTGTCATACCGCAAAACCAAAATTTGCTGGCAAGCCTGTGGATTATTTAACAGATAAAATGATGTATTATCGTGACGGTAAGTTTGAGGCGGTAAAGGTTAAGGCCATGAAAAATGCCCTTGCTCGCTTAAGTGAGCCTGAAATAGCAGAACTTGCTAAGTTTATAAATGAAATAAAATAACAAAAAAGGCCGTGTTCAAGAGAGCACGGCCTTTTACATTATCAGAATAGTTACTTACGGTAAGGCACTTGTCCTTGTTCGTAAAAGTCATTGCCGTCACAGTCAATAACCACAATGGCGGGAAAGTCCTCCACCTCCATGGCGGCTACGGCCTCAGGGCCAAGGTCTTCATAGGCAAGCACGGTATATTTTTTAATACTACGCCCAATGAGTGCGCCAGCACCACCCACAGCGGCCATGTAGGGTACGCCATGTTTTTTCATGGCTTCAATAACTTCTGGCTTGCGGTAGCCCTTGCCAATCATACCCTTTAGCCCTTCATCCAGTAGGCGCGGGGTATAGGCATCCATGCGCCCAGATGTGGTGGGGCCAGCGGAGCCAATGGCTTGACCTGGTTTAGCAGGTGAGGGGCCCACATAGTAAACTACGGCATTTTTTAGGTCTACAGGCAGAGGCTCGCCTGCGTCTAGGGTTTCCACCAATTTTTTGTGGGCGGCGTCCCTTGCGGCAATAATGGTGCCTGAAATAAGCACCCTATCCCCTGCACGTAAGGAGCGAGCTGTGGCATCGTCAAAGGGGGCTGTAATACGCTTATGATTGTCTGACATATGGCCTCCTAAAGAATGACTTGGGCATGACGTGCCGCATTACAGTTAATATTTATGGCTACAGGAAGGGATGCAATGTGGGTTGGGTACCATTCTACATGCACTTTAAGCACTGTGTATTCACCCCCAAGCCCTTGAGGGCCAATGCCTGTTTTATTGGCTAGTTCTAGGAGTTCTTCTTCAAATTTAGCGTAACGTGGGTCGGGGTTTTTGGTATCAAGATCACGCACAGCGGCACGCTTTGCACATATGGCCGCCATTTCCATAGTTCCACCAATGCCAACGCCTATAACCATGGGCGGGCAGGAGTTGGGGCCAGCAAAGTTTACGGCTTCTAAAAATACTTTACGCACACCTTCAATGCCGTCAGCAGGTACAAGCATTTTTAATATGCTCTTGTTTTCAGAGCCAGCACCCTTGGGCGCAAAACAGATTTTCACCTTATCGCCTGGGACAATGCGGGTATGGATAATGGCTGGGGTGTTGTCCTTGGTGTTTTGGCGGTCGTACAAAGGTTCGGCCACGCATGATTTGCGTAAATAACCGTCCACATAACCACGGCGCACACCTTCATTAATGGCTTGTTCAAAGTCGCCACCCACAATGCGCACATCTTGACCCACGTCCACAAAAACAACGGCAAGGCCAGTATCTTGGCAAATGGGCATGTTTTCATCCCTTGCAATATCGGCATTGAGGATGAGTTGATCTAAAATGGCTTGACCTACGGGTGAAGGCTCTTTTTCTCTAGCCTGTTTAAAGCCGTCATATACATCCTTTGGCAGTATACAGCACGCTTTTACAGCTAGGTCTGCTACAGCTTTTGTGATGGCTTGTGCTTCAATTTCACGCATATATGCTCCTTATATTGACCACAAAATGGTTTTCTACTGCCTGCAGTGTATATAATATGCGTACATATTTCTATGAAAAATTTGCGTGATTTGGGCTAACCACACCGTAAAGCTTGCCCCCATAAAGCTTGCCATAGTCGAGTAAAGAGCATATGTTGCTCGTTTCCAAATATGATTCTTCGGAGTATTTTTATGAATTTAAAAAATCGTCATTTTTTAAAATTGCTTGATTTTAGTAGTGAGGAAATATCTTATTTCTTGCGCCTTGCCGCGCATTTAAAAAATTCAAAAAAGCAAAAAAATGAAAAAAAACACCTCTTAGATAAAAATATTGTGCTTTTATTTGAAAAGGACTCAACCAGAACACGTTGCGCCTTTGAAGTTGCGGCCCGTGACCAAGGTGCTTTTACAACCTATCTTGGGCCTTCAGGCTCACAAATGGGCAAAAAGGAATCCATGGCCGATACAGCAAGGGTACTTTCTCGCATGTATGACGGTATCGAGTACCGTGGCTATGAGCAAGATATAGTGGAAACACTTGCCAAATATGCCTCTGTGCCTGTGTGGAATGGGCTTACCAATGAATTTCACCCCACGCAAGTGCTGGCGGATCTTCTTACCATGCAGGAGCATTGCTCAAAACCTCTAAGTGAAATGACCTTTGCTTACCTTGGTGATGCTCGCTATAATATGGGTAATTCTCTCATGATTGGGGCGGCCAAAATGGGCATGGACTTTCGCTCCGTAGCACCCAAGGGCTCACAAACCGATGCGCATATCATAGCACTTTGTCAGGATATTGCCAAAGAAACTGGCGCGAAAATTACCGTCACCGAAGATGTGCAAGCAGGCGTTAAAGGTTGTGACTTTTTATATACCGATGTTTGGGTGTCCATGGGCGAGCCTGAGCAAGTTTGGGCCGAGCGTATTGAACGTTTGCAAGGTTATAAGGTTACGCAAAAAACAATGGAGCTAACAGGCAATAAGGATTGTAAATTCCTACATTGCTTGCCAGCTTTTCATAATAGAGACACTGCCATTGGCGAGCAACTATTCCAAAAATATGGCATTGATAGTATGGAAGTGGACGACACTGTATTTGAATCTGAAGCCAATGTAGCCTTTGATGAGGCCGAAAATAGAGTACATACCATTAAAGCCGTTATGGTGGCTACCCTTGCCGACAGTGCACCGGAGGTATAAGCATGAGTACTAAGCCCATTGTTGTTATAAAATACGGCGGCCATGCCATGGATGACCCCAACTTGCGTGCCCCATTTGCCAAAAGTTTAGTGGAGCTAAAAGAGCAGGGTATGCAATTTGCCCTTGTGCATGGTGGTGGGCCGCAAATCAATAATTTATTGACACGTTTGCAGATTAAAAGCCGCTTTGAACAAGGCTTAAGGGTTACTTGTGCCGATACTATGGAAGTGGTGGAAATGGTACTTTGTGGACAAGTAAATAAGGCCGTAGTAACGCTTATTCAACAAGCTGGCGGGCAAGCCGTGGGCATTTGTGGGCAAGATGCAAGGCTTTTTGAAGCCAAGGTCTTAAAGCCAGAGCTTGGGCTTGTGGGCCAAGTGCATAAAGTGAATATGGGCATAGTGCAAACCTTACTAAATGCTGATTATATGCCAATTATTGCCCCAGTAGCTACTAATATGGACACTACCAATGCGGACAGTAAAATTTCAGCCTTAAATATCAATGCGGACACAGCGGCTGGTGCACTGGCTGGAGCCTTGCAAGCTGAGTATTTTGTGCTGGTTTCTGATGTGCCAGGTGTGCTTGATGCTGAGCAAAAATTACTACCAAAACTCAAACGTGCTGATATTGCCGCACTAAAAGATGCGGGTGTAATCTCAGGTGGCATGATACCAAAGGTTGACGCTTGCTTGCATGCCCTAGACGCAGGGTGCAAAAAAGCTCTAATTTTAGACGGGCGGGCTGAGGCTAGCTTGCAAAAATATCTCATGCACAATGCACCCTTGGGAACAGTCATAGAACAATAGGCTTAAGTATGCGCAATTTTGCACTTTATAGTATGCTTTTGATCTGCCTACATTTGGTGGTAGGGGGGGCAGGGCCAGCACTTGCAGCTTCAAACTTTGAGCCTGCCTTTAAGACCTTGGGGGTTTGGGACGAAGCCTCACAAATGCGCATTGATTTAAATATCTGGTACCCCACTTATAGTCGGCCTTC
>CAYJNE010000002.1:0-28829 GCA_964371345.1 uncultured Desulfovibrionaceae bacterium
CTAATTTTGCACCATTACAAAGGGCTTTTAGGCACAAATCACGGCTCATGGCGGGGGTTTTGGAAAAGTTTTCTGTTCCGTCACCAAGGCGCATATCAATAAGCTTGTCATGTGCATCAAATGCTCCACCCACACACCCAGCATCCACAACGCTTAAATCCACATCAAATTGACGACAAATTGCATTTATACCAGCACCACCAGCTAAGAAATTCAACACCATTTGGCGAGTAACTTCTTGCGGGTATGATGCGATTTTTTCCGCAACAATGCCATGGTCACCCGCCACAGTAAACATGCGTGCTGGGTTTATATTTAGCGGAGTTTTACCCTTTTGGATGCAATAAATTTTTGCGGCCAAATCCTCAAGGCGAGCAAGACTACCTTGTGGTTTGGTAAGATTGTCCAAATGGGCTCTAGCCGCTCCTTGTAACGTAGTATCAACGGGCTTAATGTCAGCCAAGATTGCGTTAAGTATATTATTCATAAATAGTCCTTTTCGAATAACGCTTGGTCGCACGTCCTGTGCAACACAAGCTATCGCAAGCGTCGCCTGCGCCGAAAGTAAATTTCGGCTTGACTTTGGCTTGCTCCCCTGCGGGGCTTGCCTACATCCTGTAGGCGTTTCCTTTTGATATGTTTTTTGTTCTGTTTGAATAATACACCGCTTAAGAAATTCTAGCAACTGCTCACAAATGGGTCATAAATATTCACAAAAAAGATTTTCCCACAACATGCTATTATAAAAGAATTTTTATCAAATTCATTGCATATAAATAAGAAAAACATGCCCAAAGACTTGACACCTAAAGGGGCTAAAGATATGCCTATCGCAAGCAAGCATAAATTCTTGCAAGTATAAAATCTTTTAGCTTAGTTGATGATTAAACTAAGCAAAACACTGGAGGATAAGATGGGTTGGAATGTAGTAATTGACGCTGACAAATGTACTGGCTGTGGCGAATGTGTAGACGTTTGCCCTGTAGAAGTTTATGAACTTCAAGACGGCAAATCTGTGCCTATCAACGAAGACGAATGTCTTGGCTGTGAATCTTGCGTAGAGGTTTGTGAAACCGGTGCTGTTAGCGTTACCGAAATGTAATTTCTTGGGCTTAAGTTAAATAATATTTCCTCAAAGGGGCTTAATTAAAAAAAGGCCCTTGCCAAAAGCATAATGAGGTTTATCTTTGACGTAGCATAAACAGAAATTATTGCCGCTGGGCGTGTTATGCGCTCGGCGGCATTCTCATAAACAAAACAATAAATATTATGATACCAGACCTTTCCGATATATTTACACGCTATGAAGCCCTAGTTGCAGAAGTGGATAATATTTTTGCGCATATTCGCAGTGCGCATCCTGACTGTGTTATTTGCGAGGTGGGCTGTAGTGACTGTTGCCACGCGCTATTTGATCTTTCCTTGGTGGAGGCCATGTATATTAACAACGCCTTTGCCAAGACCATACCCTATGGTCGGGAACGCTCTGATATTTTAACTCATGCCGCAGACCTTGACCGCAAGGCCGTACGCATGAAGCGCAACTTTTACAATGCCACCAAGGACGGGCAAAGTGCCGAAGATATTATGGCTGAGGCTGCACGTTTGCGCCTACCCTGTCCACTACTTAATGCCGAGTCGCAATGCATACTATATGCAAATCGCCCCATAACTTGCCGTTTGTATGGTGTTCCACTAAATATTAACAATACTGGGCATGTTTGCGGCAAAACCAAATTTAGCAAGGGCACAAACTACCCCACCGTGCATATGGCTGCCATACACGATCGCTTGGACGGGCTTTCTAAAGAAATACAGCAAGCTGTTAAGAGCAGATTTAAAGAATTGCACCAAGTTTATGTGCCACTATCTATGGCTATGCTTACCAATTATAATGAAGAATATCTGGGCATTGGCCCTGCTAAGAAGGAATAATCCATGTTGGACTTAATTCCTGCTTCTGTTTTTCGTGCTACCACGCCGCAAAAGCTCAATGCCGAGCAAGAGGAAATGAAGCGTGAAATGTATGAAAAAATGGCCCCAAGGCGGCGTAAATTTATTGATCGCATAGGCTATGATAATTGGGATCCTTTTCAAAAACCCAATGAGCCGCTGGACATTCGCCTTGATACCACTAAGCGTACCACTCAACAACTTGTACGTGAATTTTTACAAGTGGCTGCGCATAGAGAAGAATATAGCAATGACTATGGGCGTGGAGCCTTGGAATGCGCCCTTGGTGTTGTAAATAAAGATGAGAAATATTTAGGCATTTTCGATTTTTGCCTTTGGTACCACGACTTACTCAAGAAGGAAGGACATATAAAATGAAAGCTAAATACGATGACATAGACGAATATATTGCTGACCTAAAGGCAGCCATTCAACAAAATGAACAGTGTGCCAATCATCATTATAATCTTGGCCTTGCTCTTTTAACCAAGCGTGACTTTGCAGGTGCTGAGGATTCTTTTTTAACCTCAGTGCGCCACTCCCCACGCTTGGCAGAATCCTTTGTGCAGCTGGGTGGTATTTGCCTTGAACGTGGCGACCTTGACGGCTGCTTGCGCTATAATGAAGAAGCCGCCAACTGCCGTGCTAAATTTCCTGTACCTTGGGGTAATATTGGTTTTGTGCACTTGCAACGTGGTGAGCCTGATAAAGCTATTGCCGCTCTAAATAAGGCCATTAAATGGGAGCCAAACTTTATTCAAGCCCGCAACGCTCTTTCTACTGCCTACTTTATGCAAGGTGATTACAAAGCTTGTGAAGAAGCCTGTAATGAAGTTATTAAACGCGAACCTGGCTTTGGACCTGCTTGGAACAATTTGGCCCTAGCCCTTTTTGAGCAAGGTGAATTTGCTCGCTCTGTTGAAGCGGCAGATAAAGCCCTTGCCGCAGGCTTTGAAGTGCGCCCTGAATTCTTAAAAGACCTTGAGCCGCACAGAAAATAATAAAAATTACGAAATAAAAATCGGGGCTTAAAGTATCTTACTTCAAGCCCCAATTCATTTTAAATTCGTAAAAGTGAATAATTTTTACTAGGAATTACTCTGGTCTAACCAATGATCCAAGGTGGCATACAAAACTTCAGCTGATATTGGTTTTGTAATATGTTCATTCATGCCACTTTCAAGGCTTTTTTCCCTATCACCAACCATGGCATGAGCAGACATAGCAATAACAGGAAGCCTTGCAAATCTGGGGTTTTTACGTATATTTCTTGTGGCAGTAAGGCCGTCCATAATGGGCATTTGAATATCCATTAACACTAAGTCATAATACTTACCACCAAGCATATCTAAGGCTTCTTGTCCATTATTGGCAACATCAACCCTAAACCCAACACTTTGCAAAAGCTCCAAGGCTATGAGTTGGTTTATTTGATTATCCTCAACTAGTAAAAGTTGCCCTGATCTTTGCTTTTGCTCCTCTACAACTACTGTTTGCTCGTCAGCAAGGGCATTTTCATCAGCCAAGGCAAAATCAGCAGTAAAATAGAAGGTTGAACCCTGCCCAAGTGTGCTTTCTACCCAAACCTTGCCATGCATCATCTCAACAATATTCTTAGAAATAACCAAACCAAGGCCAGTACCACCATATTTACGAGTAAAGGATGTATCTGCTTGCGTAAAGGCCGCAAAAAGCTTTTCAATTTGCTCTTCACTTAGCCCAATGCCAGTATCTTTAATCATAAATTGGCAATGAAGCTCTTTATCTTCATGCATTGTGGCTTTAATTGCAATATTAATACTACCTTCGTTGGTAAACTTAATGGCATTATTCAAAAGGTTTAACATTACTTGCTTTAGGCGTAGAGGGTCACCCATAATGGGTACGGTAGCAAACTCTCCCTCATCCACACTAAAAGCGAGATTTTTTTCAGAAGCCACATGCCCTAAAACATTTTCAAGCTCAGAGCACACATTATGCAAGGTAAATGGAGTCCACTCCATATCAAGCTTGCCAGCATCAATTTTTGAAAAATCTAATATGTCATTGATAATACGCAAAAGTTCTTTGGCTGAAAACAAAGCCTTGTGCAAAAAGTTCTTTTGCTCTGCATTGAGCCCTGTTTTTAGCAAAAGTCGCAAAAGCCCCAAAATGCCATTCATTGGCGTGCGAATTTCATGACTCATATTAGCCAAAAACTCACTCTTAGCCTTGGTGCTTTGTTCTGCGATGTCCTTTGCTTCTGTTAAAGCACGTTCATTGGCGTGAATTTCTTTAAGCATGGCTCTGTGTTCACGCAAATCTTTAAGGTAAGCAATAAGGCCAGCCTTCCCTTGAAATGAAGTTCGCATTATGGTAATATCTATAGGAATTTCTTCGCCAGTGCGTGGGTGTATGCACATAAATTCCGTCTTAACAATTTCTTTAGCAAAGCATTTATCAATCATCTGCAGCAAAAATTCTTGGCTATTACTACCGTCAGGCTGCAATTCTGGCATGGTAGTATGAAAATTTTCCAAATAATCTTCTGCGGTATCAAATCCAAATATATGCGCACCTTCTAAGTTAGCATAAATAAGATTATAATTTTCATCCCAGTAGTGCACACCCAAGGGCAATAAATCAAGCATCACGGTATTGCGAAAATCTACAGCCTGAGCTAGCTCATGGGTAGCCTTTATATCACGCAAGTCTTTAGAGTAAGATATAATTACATCTTCACCGTCAAGCTTGGCACGCACAAGCGTAACTTCCATTGGTATAAGCTCATTATCAAGCGTATTATGTAGCCACTCAAAACACAAAACTCCCTCTTCAAGGGCTCTAGCATGATTTACAACAAAATATTCTTTTGAAAGTACGCCATCGGGCTGATATTTTGGTGAAAGTTCTTCAAAATTGTCCTTATACTCTTGCTTGCTCTCAAGCTTAAACATTCGTAATGTTTCTTCATTACAATCTATAATTTCTCCGCCCTGACTCCAAAAAGTAATGCATAATGGGGTATTTTCAAGCATGAGGGCGTTGCGCTCATCCATTAAATATAAGTCTGGTTGAACCTCGCCGTCTCTAGACAGTATTTCCTCATTTTTATTGGCACCGCCGTCAGTTATGCGTACAATAAAAATATCTTCAGATTCATGAAAAATAGAAGTAATTACATACGGAACATAGGCTTTATATTTGGGATTTATGTGATGCCACCAAGAAAAATAAACTATGCCCTTTTGCTTCACTTGATTGCAGTGTGACATGAGAGCATCCATAAATTGTTCTGGGGCTTGAGGGTTTGAAACGTCAGCATCACCCGCCCATTTTGACTGGCAGTCTTCAACACTCTCCACCTCAAAAAATTCATGCACAGTGTCTGTAGCATAAAGAATTTGCCCACTTTGTGACACACAATATAGCGGCAGTGGATTATTACCATAAAGGCTGTGTAAAAATGCGGCAATTTTATCAGAAGAAAATACTGTCATAACACATCCTTATAACTAAAAATCGTATACAATGACGATAAAAAAATACTACAAATGTTAGTAATACTATTACATAAGTGCAATCCAAATGTCAAATAAATCAAAAAAAAATAAAAATTTCATGGCCATACAAAAACCTTGCACATGGATAATATTTAAAAATAATAACCTCGCTGGATATTATTTTGGTACCTTTATTGCATAAACTATGGGCAATGGAAAAAATATCCATATTTTTTGACAAGGAGAATATAATGACTCAACAAGCCGCTACCCCCATACTTTCATTCAATAACGATCGCATGGCCGCCCATACTGCATTTCGCAGTTCAAGCTCTACGTTTCCACCACAAATGCCCAATATGATTAAAAATGACTTAATATCTATAGGGCAAGCCGCACCAGCTATAACAAGCACAGCAGCCCCAAAACCCACTCAACTTGACGACCAACAAGCAGAAGTGGCCCTTGAGCAAGTACAGCAAAATGCAGGAGAAGTACTTACTGCTCACAATGGCATTGACCCTGAACGTGTGGCACGTCTTTTAAGCTTGCTTGATTAGCAACAAAGGGCAAGCCGTTATGGCTTGACGGCAGTTTTTAATTGTGCAATTCTGCGCTTTTACAGATGATTAAATAATCGAGTAAAGCATGAATTGGCAAAAAAAACGACAGCAAACCCTTAATAACTCACAATGCATTGTGGTAAAGGTAGGTAGTGCCGTACTTACCGATACCAAGGGCATTGACACTACTATTTTAAATAATATAGTAAACCAGCTTGCATACTTACGCTCTTTACCCACCCCCAAGGGTGGCAAGCGCAAGGTTGTTCTTGTAAGCTCTGGTGCTGTGGCAGCTGGTAGAGCTGCCTTGCAAGAGTATAAAAGTACAGAAATTTCTGGCCTTTCTGCCAAGCAAGCGGCGGCAGCCATTGGGCAAAGCAGGCTTATGCAGCAATATAATCAAGCCTTTGCCACGCACAATTTAATAACCGCCCAAGTGCTCCTCACCCGTGATGATTTGCGCTCTCGTCAACGCTTCTTAAATGCACGCAACACTTTTGCAGAACTGCTGGCTTGGGGCGTTGTGCCTGTGGTTAATGAAAATGACACCGTTTCTGTGCATGAACTCAAATTTGGCGACAATGATTGCCTTTCAAGCCTGCTAGTAAATTTGGTGGAGGCGGATTTATTTATTAACCTCACCTCTGCCAGTGGCGTACTTAGCAAAAACCCCGACCAAGACCCCAATGCACCCATTATGCCCTGTATTGAAGGCATTAACGAGCTTGATTTAAATGGCCTTTGCGGTGGCAAAACTTCCGTGGGATCTGGTGGCATGTACTCAAAACTTTTAGCCGCGCGCCGTGTGGCTCAACTGGGTGTACCAACTCTAATTTTATCGGGGCGCACCCCCAATATAATACAAAATGCATTTAGCAAAAGTGCAGAACAAAACCCACAAGGCACATGGGTTGAGTCCAATACTCAAGCCATTACACGGCGTAAATTTTGGCTTGCATATCAATCTGACCCTTCAGGTAGCATCATAGTAGATGCAGGTGCCGCCAATGCCTTAGAGCAAAAAGGAAGTAGCCTCTTACCTGGTGGTATTGTGGGCGTTGAGGGCAATTTTCAACAAGGCACGCTTGTGCGCATCATAAAACAAGATAAAGACGAGCAAAGCATCGGTGTTGGAATTTCCAATTATTCTGCCGCAGAAATTAAACGCATCATGGGCCTAAAACGCCATGAGGTTTCGGCAATTCTTGGCAATGCCCACTACCCAGAGGTCATACACCGTGACAACTTATTATTAGATGCTGCCATTTAATATCTAGGATTACTAATGAATACAACACTTGAGCAAAACATAATTCAAATAGGTAAACAGGCTAAAAAAGCCTCCCGCACCCTCATGGGAGCAAGCCCAGAGCAAAAAAATAACGCTCTCACCACTCTAGCCCTTTTGCTAAACAACAACAGAGCAGATATTTTTGCGGCCAATGCCAAAGATATACAAAACGCCAAAGCCAAAGGTATGGATAGTGCCAAACTTGACCGCCTTTGCTTAACTGATAATATTATTGACGATATGATTGCCGCTTGCCGCCATGTGGCAAGCTTACCAGACCCCGTGGGGGCCATGATTAAGCAGTGGCAACAGCCCAATGGCCTATTGGTGGGGCGTATGCGCATTCCCCTTGGAATAATCGCTATGATTTACGAATCCCGCCCCAATGTGACCATTGACGCAGCCATTCTTTGCCTAAAAGCTGGCAATGCCGTCATCTTGCGTGGTGGATCTGAAGCCCTACACTCAAACCTTGCCCTAGCGAAGCTCTTACATGATGCCCTAAAACAAGCAGGTCTACCCACGCACGCCGCACAAATTATTGAAACTACAGATAGAAACGCAATCCCCATACTTTGCAGTATGGAAGATTATATTGATGTCATCATACCCCGTGGGGGCGAAGATTTGGTGCGCTCCGTAACCAAACAAGCCACCATGCCAGTGCTTAAGCATTACATAGGTGTTTGTCACGCTTTCGTTGACTCAAGTGCCAACCTAAATGAGGCCCTAAACATTGCCCATAATGGAAAAGTTCAACGTCCAGGTGTTTGCAATGCACTTGAATGTATTCTTATTCATAAAGATGTAGCCACTGAATTTTTACCCATGCTTGGTGAAAAATTGGGCAAAGACGGGGTGGAATTTCGAGCTTGTAAAAAGTCGCTACCCCTCTTAGGACCAACCGCCAAAGCTCAAAGTATTGATGATCTAGGAAAAGAATTTCACTCTCTTATCCTTGCAGTTTGTGTTGTGGATAGTATGGATGATGCCCTTGACCACATTGCCAAATACGGCTCACAACATACAGAAATTATCTGCACCAATGACCATGCAAACGCCATGCGCTTCATGCGTGAGGTTGATGCTTCCATGACTGCAGTCAATGCATCCACCCGCTTCAATGACGGTGGACAGCTGGGCCTTGGGGCAGAAATTGGCATCTCCACATCCAAGCTCCACTCCTATGGGCCCATGGGAGTTGAAGAACTCACCACCACAAAATTTGTGGTCTTTGGACAAGGCCAAGTTAGACAGTAGAAAGATTTTTTATGGTTAACCTACCAGTAAGTCTTAAAAAATTAAAAACCGCAACTGCTATCCCAAAGGGATAGCAGTTGCGGCATTAAAGTTTTTTGGAAAAGGGGTGGTGAGCCGCTGAAAGCGGCGAGGAGGGGAAAAACTAAAGTTAACTTACCCGAACCTTTTTCAAATCATCCACCATTTTAGCCAAACGCTCTTGGTCATCTACTGTTAAATTACGCCTTATTTTGCGCAACGCACTAAAAATACTATGTGCCCAAGGATCATTACACATAATGGCACATTCTAAAGCTGTGAGGTAGATTGAGATAGGATTACTTTCTTGTTCAATATACTTCTTAAAAAAATCAAGTGCCGTTTCAATATCACCGTCTTTCATTAAAAACGTAGCTAAATCCACATATTTTCCTGCTAAAATTGCAATGGGCTTTCTTTCCGCAAATTTTGCAAGCTTGCGTGCTTTTTTCTCATCACTTTGCTTGAGGGCTTTATCTCTTAATCCTAAAATATACAAAAATAAATGTTTTCCCCGCACAAATTGTAAGGCGTTTGCATAGTGTTCTTCCATGCCATTGGGGAGTTTTTTATAAAGTATTCTTAGTTGTTGTTTTTTATAACGTAAATTATCCGTGGAAGATAAATTGGTTAGATGATCCTTACCACACCCCACATCGTCAAAATATTCTGAAGTAATTTCATCTACATACACAGTTTTTGTAAAACAAAGTATGCGTCTCCATAAATCAAAGTCCACAAGGCAACGTAATTTTTCATCAAAGCCCCCTGCAAGCTCAAACATTTTACGTTCAAAAATAGCAGCAATACCAGTGATATTATTAAATTCAAGAATATGCCCAAGCCAAGCATGGCCATGACAAGGTATAGATTGTGCTAATATTTCAGACGTGCCGTCTTCGTTTATTTTTCTGCGAGTACATAGTGAATTAGCATAAACAAATCCAGCTTTGTTTTGAGATAGCAAAGCACCCATTAACATTTCAATATGGTTGGGACGCCAAACATCATCATCACCAAGGCATGCAATATATTGCCCCTTGCTCATGCTAAATGCAGTATTGGCCGTATGCCCATAGCCTTTGTTTTGGGGATTATGCTTAAAAATTATGCGGGGATCATTGAATTTTTCTACAATATCATCAACGGGAGTACCACCATCGCACACGAGGCACAATTCCCAATTAGGGTATGTTTGCGCCCGTACACTTTCAATGGCCCGTATAAGCCTATGGCGACGGTTATACGTCGCCATAAGTATTGATACTAAGGGAAGAGAATTTTGCGAAGGTTCAGCTTTATTTTTTTGAGTAGACCGCCGCATGAAAATTCCTTGTTTTTTAATGCACCATTAAGATTTAAACTTCTTAGCGGCGGCAATAAACTCTCTAAATAGAGGGTGTGCCTTCATGGGTGTTGACTTAAACTCAGGGTGGAATTGGCAACCCACAAACCAAGGATGGTCTGGTAGTTCAACAATTTCCACAAGGCTGCCGTCTGGTGATGTTCCGCTAAAAATCATGCCTTTGCTGCTTAAAACATCAAGGTATTCATTATTAAATTCATAGCGGTGGCGGTGACGCTCTTTAATTAGAGTTTCGGCATAGGCTTCATGGGCCTTGGTGCCTTCGGTTAAGGCGCAGTCATAGGAGCCAAGGCGCATGGTGCCGCCTTTATCGCTATCGGTATGGCGATGTTCTTTTTTGCCTGTGACGGGGTCAACCCATTCGCTCATCCAGTAAATAACATTATTTTTGCCTTCTGGTTCAAATTCCTCAGAGTTGGCATCGGCAATGCCTGCCACGTGGCGAGCATACTCAATAACGGCACATTGCATACCAAGGCAAATACCAAAGAAAGGTACTTTATTTTCACGGGCATAGCGTATGGCGGCGATTTTACCCTCTACACCACGATAGCCAAATCCACCAGGCACAAGAATGCCGTGACAACCTGCAAAAACAGACGCTGCGCTGGTATTGCTAATTTCTTCAGAATTTACATAGCGAAAATCAACTTGCACGCCATTGGCAATGCCAGCATGAGCTAAGGCTTCATGCAGACTTTTGTAGGCTTCCTTTAGCTCAACATACTTGCCAACAATGGCAATGGTTGCATGGTCTTTGGCGTTGGCGCAATCTTGAATGAGCTTTTTCCAAGCCACAAGGTTGGCATTACGGGCGGGTAAACGTAGCATAATGGCTACTTTTTGGTCAAAGCCTTCAGCGTAGAATTTAAGTGGAACTTCATAAACATTTTGCACATCTACGGAAGAAAATACGGCGTCTTGATCCACATTACAGAAAAGAGCAATTTTGCGCTTTAAGTCATCGCCTATGGGCTGTTCACAACGGCAAAGGATAATATCTGGTTGAATTCCGATGGAAAGAAGTTCTTTAACGCTGTGTTGGGTGGGCTTTGTTTTGTGCTCACCAGCAGAATGTAAGTATGGAACTAGGGTTAAATGAATATTTAGACAATTGCTGCGGCCTATATCAGACTTAAGTTGGCGAATAGCCTCAAAAAATGGTAGGCCTTCGATGTCACCAACAGTGCCGCCAATTTCAATAATGGCAACATCTGGTGCGTCCTTACCTTCAGCCAAGGCTTTTACCGTATTTTTAATTTCGTCAGTAATGTGAGGGATAACCTGCACCGTAGCCCCAAGATAATCGCCACGGCGTTCTTTGGCAATAACCTTATTATATATGGCACCAGAGGTTGTATTATTTTTGCGAGACATGGGAACATTTAAATAACGCTCATAGTGCCCAAGGTCGAGGTCAGTTTCTGCGCCGTCATCGGTCACATAAACTTCACCATGCTGAAAGGGATTCATGGTACCTGGGTCTACATTTATATAAGGATCAAGCTTTTGAATGGTCACAGAAAGACCTCGTGCTTGCAAAAGAGCACCCAATGACGCCGCAGCAAGCCCCTTGCCCAAGGAAGAAAGAACTCCACCCGTTACAAAAATAAATTTAGTTTTCATGCTTGTAAATCCCTTTCAATTATAGTTTTTTGTTTTTACAAACTCACGCCTCGGGCATTATATACATATTGAATACAAAAAGCTAGCATTGACCTTTATGTTAATTACATTTATATTTGCAATCCGCCATTTGACAAAAAGGGGTAATAGATAGGCATGGTCAATACGCTAGTTATAACAGGTTACGGCACAAATTCACATCTTGAAACTGCCCACACCGCACGCTTGGCAGGCTCAGACAGGGCTGATGTTGTGCATTTTTCTGATATTGTAAATGCCAAAGTAAATTTAGCTGACTATCATTTTCTTGTTTTCCCTGGTGGTTTTTTGGATGGCGATGACCTTGGTGCCGCCCAAGCCGCTAGTATGCGTTGGCGTTATCTTGAAGATATTAACGGAACCCCCCTACTTGAGCACCTTAAAAATTTTATGGCTGAGGGCAAGCTAATCCTTGGTATTTGCAATGGTTTTCAGCTTATGGTTAAGCTTGGGCTTTTACCAAGCTTTGACGGCAAAAGCTTTGTGCGCCACGTTTCTCTAAGCCACAATGACTCCGCAAGATACGAAGACCGCTGGGTCAACATGCGTGTAAACCCAGACAGCCCCTGCGTTTTCACCAAGGGGCTTGAATATGTTACCTGCCCAGTGCGCCACGGTGAGGGCAAAATCATCCCCATTGATGATGCTTGCCTAAAACGCCTGCAAGATGAAAATTTAATTGCCTTACAATATGTTGATGACGGGCTTAATGTGACCCAAGATTATCCAGCCAACCCCAATGGCTCACCGCTAGGCATTGCTGGCCTTTGTGATCCCAGCGGGCGTATGCTTGGGCTTATGCCGCACCCTGAGGCCTTCCACCATGTAACCAACCACCCAGGCTGGACAAGGGGTGAAGTATCCCCCCCAGGGACTTTACTTTTTGTTAATGCAATTAAATATTTACGCTCATTATAAATGGAGCATATAAATTTTCTAGACAAACACATATAAAACTTGACAAAATTTTAAAAAAAGCTAATTGTTTGCAGATGCCGCAAGGACATTTTACTTTATCTTTACGAAGTGCTTTCTCTTAACACAAGAAAGCACTTTTTTTATGTGAGATTTCTGCATGAAACTATCTGAAATAATAGAAGTTATTGAAAAATCTGCGCCACTGGGCCTCGCCGCCGCTTGGGATAATTGTGGTATGCAAGTGGCCTCACTTAAACAAAATATTAAAAGTATGGCTCTTTGTCTTGACCCAAGCCCAGCTTCCGTTGAGCAAGCCATAAATGACGGTGCAGAGCTTATACTTTCGCATCACCCCTTACTTATGGAGGGGCGTTTGCCTGCCACTCTTGACCAATATCATCAAGTATTACGCTTGCTTTTCACACATGACACAGCCCTATATGCCGCACACACATCACTTGATGTTAACCCATATGGGCCTGTAGGTTGGCTTGGGCGGGCCTTGGGACTTAAAAATACTCAAGTGCTTGAGCCTGTGGGTGAGATTAGTAATAAAAAAATTGCTGGTTTTGGCCTTGTGGGCAATTTGAAAAAAGCTCTAAATTATGAAGAATTACTAAATGCCCTGCAAGCCCACATTAACATAGACACGTCAACTCTTTGTGGAGAGTTACCTAAACAAATTAAGCGTGTTGCATACTGCACTGGCTCTGGGTCTTCACTTATGCAAAAAGCCCACGCCCAAAATGCAGATATTTTTATCACTGGCGATGTAAAATATCACAGCGCACTTGAAAGCCCCCTATGCACATTGGATGTGGGGCATCACAGCCTTGAAGAAGAAATGATGCGTCAATTTAGCCTTGACCTTGTAAAGTTATTACCAAAGGTTAGCATAAAATTTATAAGTTCTGCATCGCCCTTGCGCCTTGCAAATACTCAATAATTTAACCAATTTTTTTATTAGCATACACGAAAGGAGAATATCATGAGCCTATACTTGAAACAAATTGAGCAACTTGTTGCACTACAAAAGGTTGACGATGCGATACATTCCGTCAAAACCGAACTAAAACTTGCCCCACAAGAATTGGAAAGCCTTGAGGGGCGTTTTGCCGTGGCTGAGGAGCAACGCAATAAAGTGGTGGATAAAATCACCCATATCAAAGAACAACAAAAACGCATTGGCGTTGAAATTGATGATGACACCGTGCGCATCAAAAAAAGTAAAAATAAACTCATGCAGGTAAATAACCAGCGTGAATACCATGCCATGATGCGTGAAATGGACAGCATGGAAAAGCAAAATCGCACCCGTGAGGAAGAAAAAATAGTCCTAGTGGAAGAACTTGAAAATCAAGAAGAAGCCCTAAAAGAAATTGACGGCGACTACTTATCCCTCAAGGCCGAGCTTGAAGTTAAACGTGAGGGCCTACAAGAGCGCATGAACAACGCCGAAAAGAAGCTCACAGAGCTAGAAAGTGTTAGATCATCCACTGGTTCCATTGTTCCTCCTGCGGTATTTCAGCGTTATGAGTTTATCCGCAGACGCTTGGATCATCCTGTAATTGTTCCTGTAAATAGCGGCATTTGCGCTGGTTGTCACATTGCCATTCCACCACAATCATTCATTGAATTACAGCGTGGTCAGCAAATATTAAGTTGCCCCAACTGCCAAAGGCTTATCTATTGGTGTGAGCATTTCACCAACCCCGATGATGTGCCAGCAGCAGCAGAAAAAAAGATTGAAGTAGTTAAGGAAGATTAATTAATTTACCATATTACAAGAGTTGGACGGGCCACCGCTGCGTAATTTTTTACGGGGAGGAAAGTCCGGGCTCCACAGGGCACAATGCTGGGTAATTCCCAGGGGGGGCGACCCTCGGCAAGCGCAACAGAAAGCAAACCGCCCCACGTAAGTGGGGTAAGGGTGAAACGGTAGGGTAAGAGCCTACCAGTTGTCGTGGTGACACGGCAAGCTAGGCAAGCCCCATTGGGAGCAAGACCAAATAGGAAAGGTGACCTGCCCGGTCAAGCCTTTCGGGTAGGTTGCTTGAGGATATGGGTAATCATATCCCTAGAGTAATGGTGGCCTCTTGCTCTTATTTTAAGAGTGATGACAGAACCCGGCTTATAGTCCAACTCTTTTAATCTATAATTATACGTTTGGAAGTTGATTTTAAGGAAGGAACATTATTCCCAATGATAATGCAAAATGTTACTACATTACCTCCATGGAAAGATTTTTTTAACTCCCTCAATGATATTCTTTCCAAGTTATCTTTTAGTGACGCGTCTGGCAAAGAACTCACAGTAGAACAGGGTTTTGCTTTATGGAACAATAAAACTTTAGAAGCAAAAAAAGATAGACGGTATTTATATTTTATAGGTAATGGTGCTTCCGCTAGTTTAAGCAGTCATTTTTCAGCAGATTTAGCTAAAAATGCCCAAATTTTAACCCAAGTTTTTACAGATATGGCTTTAATAACAGCCATGGCTAATGATGAAAGTTATGAGGATGTTTTTGCAAGGCCATTGGCAGATAGAGGAAGACAAGGCGACATACTTATAAGCATATCTAGCTCTGGAAATTCAACAAACATTGTAAAAGCTATACAAATTGCTAAAGAAATGGAAATATTTGTAGTAACATTATCAGCTATGCAAAAAGACAATTATAGTCGCTTAAATGGCGATTTAAATGTGTATGTACCTGCACCCACTTTTGGGCTTGCAGAAAGCGCGCACGCTGCAATTTTGCATCACTGGACTGATGCCATCTTACACATAAACAAAAAACATTCTACAGCTAACTAAAAAATATTATGGCAACTAAAATCAACACACTAGACGATGTGCAATCAGAAATTAAACGCTTTAAGTCTGAGGGTAAACGCATTGTGCTTTGTCACGGGGTGTTTGATTTATTACACATAGGCCACATTCGTTATTTGCGACAGGCCAAGACACATGGTGACATTCTTATAGTAACGCTTACCCCTGATCGCTATGTTGATAAAGGGCCGGGAAGACCTGCTTTTACGGAACAATTGCGTGCGGAAGCTTTGGCCTCGCTAAATTGTGTAAATTTTGTTGTTATTAATCAATGGGCTACTGCTGAAGAAACTTTGCGTTTTCTTAGACCAGATGTTTATGTTAAAGGTTCAGAGTTTAAAGACTTAAACGATGTCACAGGAAAAATTGCAGCAGAAGCCAAAGTTTGTGAACAAGAGGGTATTACCCTTACTTTTGTGGAAGATATTGTTTTTTCCTCTTCCAACCTCATAAATAGATATTTATCCGCACACTCCAATGATTGCCAGGAATATTTAGAATTATTCCGAACCCGTCATTCCACTGAGGACATTTTTAGATATTTGGACTCTTTTTCTGACCTTACTGTCTTGGTTGTTGGTGACACTATTTTAGATGAATATATCTATTGTCGTCCCTTAGGGGCATCATCTAAAGATCCTGTCCTCGCACTTTTACATCAGTCGCAAGAATTGTTTGTGGGTGGTGCTGCTGCAGTGGCCAATCACGTAGCACAACATGCGCGCAAAGTTATATTATGCACAGTCATTGGTAATGATGGCTACGATGACTTTATTCAAACGAAACTTTCTCCCCGTGTAGAGTTGCGGTACATAAAACGGGCAGAAATACCAACCGTACGTAAAGTAAGAATTTTGGACGGATATAGTTCACAAAAGCAGTTGGAAATATATCACATGTCCCACGAGTGCATGAATGTTGAGCAAGAAAATCAATTTGCTGAGCTTATAGCTGATGCCATGCAAGAGGTAGATTTAGTAATGGCAGCAGATTTTGGCCATGGTTGTATTACAGAACACCACGTAGACATGCTTTGTAAAAAAGCACCATTTCTTGCGGTAAATACTCAGGCTAATGCTGGTAACCGTGGATATCATACCATTGACCGCTATGCACGTGCAGATTTTATTTCTCTTGCTAGCCATGAATTAAGCCTACAATTTCGTAATCGAAACGCCTCCACAGGACATATGCTTAGCGAATTGGTGAAACTTTTAGAATGCAACTATGTCCTTGTAACTGAGGGGAAAAAAGGTTGCGCTTTGTGGGGTAAGGGTGATTTTTTGCGTGCCCCGAGTTTCGCATCCCGTGAGGTCGATAGGGTTGGTGCAGGGGATGCCCTTTTTTCCATAACCTCACTTGCTGCATTCAAAAA
Organism: uncultured Desulfovibrionaceae bacterium; assembly: GCA_964371345.1. GTDB lineage: Bacteria > Desulfobacterota > Desulfovibrionia > Desulfovibrionales > Desulfovibrionaceae > CAYJAD01. The sequence continues at coordinate 16,727 of CAYJNE010000002.1, forward strand.
ATTACCCTTAGATGTCACTGCATTTTTGGGAAATGTTGTGGGTTCACTAGCTATAGAAGTTATGGGTAATGCTAAGTCTGTAAGTCGCGAATCTATAAAACGCTATATTACGACGGTCTTAAAATGAGCTCAAAGTATCCCACCTTTAATACCAAGACGCTAAAGCTACTTCCTTTGGCAAAGCGACAAAATGATCTAGAAGGAAACTTTATTTTACCTTTGCAAAAATTAGAACGACCTGATATGCCAAGCTTAAATAAAGTAGCTCAAGACATACTAAAAGCAAAGCAAGCAGGACGAAATACAGTTTTTTTACTGGGCGGGCATGTCATACGTAGCGGTGTGCAGTACTATCTTATTGATATGCTACGTCGTGGCCTAATTCAAGGGATTGCCGTTAACGGAGCTGTTGCCATTCATGATTTTGAAATAGCTTTGCAAGGGGCTACCACTGAATCTGTGGCTCGCTATATTAAAGAGGGACAATTTGGTCTTTGGGAAGAAACTGGGCGTATTAATGCTATCGTAAGACAGGGTGTTAGTGATGGCTTGGGCTTTGGTGAAGCCCTTGGTAAGGAAATCGCGGAAGGTAGCTATGATCATAAAGATGTCAGCCTTTTTGCTGCCGCATGGAAATATAATGTTCCAATAACTGTGCATGTGGGTATTGGTTATGATATTATTCATACACACCCTTCCTTTGACGGAGCAATTACAGGAGCTGCAAGCCATAGAGATTTTTTAATTTTTGCCAAACTTCTTGAAAAATTAGCTTGTGTATGTACTTTTGGCTCTGCTGTCATGGCACCAGAAGTGTTTTTAAAAGCTCTTGCCATGGTGCGAAATATAGCAGCACAAGAAGGTAAGAACATGAGTAAATTTACATCGCTTGTCTGTGATATACAAAAGCTACCACAAAATACAAATCAAGATGCACCCAAAGATGACCCACTTTACTTTTTCCGCCCATGGAAAACATTACTTTCTCGTACTACGTTAGATGGTGGTGAAAGTTTTTATGTTTGCGGGAGACATGAACAGACAATCCCTGCATTGTGGAGTGCCATGCAATGCACTTAATGGAGCATTATGAGTAATTTTATCCTTCATGGCACTAAAATGCCATACCACCTTGATGCACTTCGAAAATGGTCTTGCGGGGAGAGCATATATCCTATTCTTATTGAAATCAGTCCTACAAATACGTGTAACCATGCTTGCCGATTTTGTGCATACGAATACCTAGAACGCAAGGTACCAATATTTATTGATACTGACATGCTGTACAAACGAATTAAAGAAATACAACCGTATGGAACAAAAGCTCTTTTTTATTCTGGGGAGGGTGAACCTCTTTTACACAAAAAGCTTCCAGAATTTATTGAATCAATTGCAAACCTTGGAATGGATCAAGCTTTAAATACTAATGGTGTCTTGCTAAATGGCAAACGCATGGAGCGTCTATTACCCCATATGGAGTGGATCAGGGTTAGCCTTAATGGTACTTCTAGCGAAGAATATGCACACATCCACAGATCAGGACAGTATGACTTTGATATTGTTCTAAAAAATCTAAAAGAAGCAGTAGCCTATAAACATGCAAATAATCTCTCTACTACTCTAGGTGTACAAATGGTTTATGCTGGACAAAACCCACAGCATATATACTCCCTTGTTAAACATATGCGTGAAATAGGTGTAAGCTATTTTGCTCTTAAAAATTATAATAATCATCCACTCAACACGTTTCAAGTAACTGATTTACCAAAGGATGACTTAGCTTGCATCCAAGAGCTTGCTACAGACGACTTTGCAGTGGTACTGCGTATTAACATGCTTGCACCTCCTCAAAAACGCCAATATTCGTTCTGCCATGCTTTGCCGTTTTTTGCAGAAATAATATCCAATGGTGATGTCTACTCCTGCGGACCACATCTTGGAAACGCTGATTTTTGTTACGGTAATATCAATAGTACAACCTTGGTAAAATTATGGGCATCGGAAAATCGTCATAAAGTAGAAAATCACATACGTGGTATTGCAGACCTTGATCAAACATGCATGCCAAATTGTCGCTTGCATGAATTAAACATGTTTCTTTGGGGCCTTGCCAATCCACCACAACACATTAACTTTATTTAGGTAATTATATGGGCAAACTTTTTCTTGATGGTTGCAAACTGTTTAATCACCTCGACAGACTTAGTGATTGGTTTATGGCTAAGGAAATTCCTCCTGTGCATGTAGAAATTAGCCCCACTAGTGCCTGTAACTATCGTTGTATATTTTGCTATGCAGATTATGCACACCATAAACCCACATTCATTCCAAATACTGTGCTTGTACAAACGATGAAAGATATGGGAGAGCTAGGGGTACGCAGTTGCTTAATGGCTGGGGACGGAGAACCGCTACTACATCCTGCCTTGGTACAGGCTATTGAAGTCGGCAAAAATGCTGGGGTAGATTTAGCACTCAATACCAATGGGGCGTTGTTGACACCAGAATTTTCCCAAAAAACACTCCAACATCTTACATGGTTACGCACCAGCATTATGGCTTTAGACCCTTCTATCTATTCCAAACTACACGGCGTAAAAGGACATAATGTTGATATCGTCTTGAAAAATTTAGAAAATGCGGTAAAAATTAAACACCGTGATAAATTAGATGTCACGCTAGGTATTCAACAGGTTCTCTTACCTGAAAATGCCAAAGACGTTTACGCCCTTGCCTTACGTGCACGAGAAATTGGCGTTGATTATTTTGTGCTAAAACCATTTAGCTTACATGGGGAAAATGAACATTACAAAGATGGCGTTTCTGCCATTGCACTACGCGACGAGAATTTGGAAATGTTGGAATGTGCCCAAAAACTTTCTACAAATTCCTTTACTAGTATCATACGTTGGAAGACGTTTGAAGACGACGGCAAACGAGAATATGAGCGTTGCCACGGTTTACCATTTATTGCACAAATTGCATCTGATGCCAAAGTATATACTTGCTGTCCTTTTTTTGGGCGAGAAGAATTTTCCTATGGAGATTTAAACATTTCATCGTTTTATGATATATGGTACAGTGAATCTGCTATAGCTTTACGAAAGCATGTTGCAGAAAACCTTGATGTACATAAAGAATGTATGACATATTGCCGTCATCACCAAATAAACAAGGTGCTTTGGGATCTTAAACATCCTCCAGTACATGTAAATTTCATTTAGGAACATTTCCCAATGAGCAAAAAAGAAATTTATTGCCCAACATGTGAAAAGGGAAGTAGCTCATTTTGGAAGGAACGTTCTGGATTCCCCATGATGCTTTGTTCATCTTGTGGACTAGTACACCTACAATATATTGAAGAAAGTGTTAATGAGCGTTTTTTTGGAGACTCCGAAAAAAACGCAAAACAAGTATCTATAGATCAAAACTCAATATCTGAAAATAAAGACAAAATTGAATATTGGAGTTTCCCTCACTTTTTTGAAAAACACAGCAATGTCTTTGAATACTTTTTTAATGAGCGTTTAACTCTTCTAAAAAAGTTTAATCCTAATATAAAAAGCTTACTAGACATAGGGTGTGGGTACGGTTTTTTCTTACATCACGCACGTAAAACTATTCCCGAGGTAGAGGGTATTGAACTTGATACAAAAATTGGTACATATGCTAAACAACATTTTGGCCTTAATGTGCATTGTATACCAGTGGAAGAGTTTAGCTGCCAAAAGAAGTTTGACTGCATAATTTTGTGTGATGTGTTGGAACATCTTGAGCATCCTGTAGAGGTGCTTCGTTCCTGCCGCTCACTTTTGAACCATGGTGGATTAATTTTTGTACAAGTGCCAAACTTAACAGGTTTTCGCCTTCCCATGCAACATAGTTGGGGCTTACCACACCATATATGGCAATTCAATCCATCCAGTTTAAAAGCCATACTTGAGAAAGCTGAATTTATCCCTCATGAGTATCATACTGGTATCTTAGGTGTTATTGGCTCCTATGAAAGAGGAGGCCCCACATGGTGGGAGCGTATACAATGGGCTATTGGCAGAAAATTTAAAATAGGCAATAGATTGCAGTATATAGCAAAAGCACATTAATATATTATTAATTATATAAGCATATACGCATTGATATGAGCATTAATTAAGTCAAGTTGTAGAATGTTTTTGATATGAGGTTTTTTGATGAATAATAACTGTAAAATATTAGAATTTTCACGCGAAAAAATTATTCAAGGACACCCTATTTTCACAATTACTTGTCCTATTTGTAAAAGCAACTCTCAGGTTGTAATTGATAAAAAAAGTCTTGTTTCTTGTAAATTACAATGCTCTGATTGCATGCAAACACTCTCATTTAATAAAGAAGAATTAATACAAATTGTTAAAGCTGAGTTACTGCATATGGCAGAGCGAATAGAATTTGAAGCAAACGAAGACAACACCATATCTCTTTCGCAATCTGAGATTGAACTACAACAAAACCATCACGAAACCTCTGTACAAGCTAATGAAGTACTCCTCATGCATTTTTTAATTGCATCCAAAGCTTTAGCGCACATTGTTCCTGTATACTTTGTAAAATTACGTTCAGATAGAATTGGACACTTGATACTCAATACAGCTTGCTTTTTAGTAAAATTGCAGACAGAGGGCCGCCTATCCTCATCTTTGATTTTTGCATATCCAACTGAGCCTGTATGTAACAAATCCCTTGTAAATTTCTGGATGCGTTATATGCACATGCCCATTTGGGTAGAATATGCTTATTCTATTTGCACTAATTCTCCAAATCTAGAATATATGTGCTTTGATCTATACGGTTCGCCTATCTCAGAAGATGAACTTATAGACTATAGGTACTATTACGAACAAAATTTAGTAAATTTTGAATTTAGTAAGGAGGAACATCATTTAGCCAAATCAGAGTTGCAAGGTATAGGTGTAGAACAAGACAGCCCCTATGTATGTTTCTTAGGACGCGACCCTCAGTACTTAATTGATATGTTTCCAAATTCAGATTTCAAATACCACGACATTCGAAATATGGACATACATAGCTTTCTCCCTGCTATGCATTACTTTGCCAAGCAAAAAATATATTCTTTACGTGTGGGAAACGTCGTACAGCACGTATTAAATGAAAATTCTCCATATATCCTAGACTGCTCTAACGGGCGCGTAAGCGATCTTTTGGATTTTTATATTCCTGCAAACTGCGCTCTTTGTATAGGTATCCTTTCTGGAATCATAGATGCTGCTCACCTAAGAAATATCCCCACGCTATACGTAAATTGCAACTTATATGCTTATACTGCTATGAGCTTAAGTACTGTAACCATCATTTACAAGAAATACTATTATATCCCCAAAAAACAATATTTATCATATGAATTTGTCATCGCCAATGATATACACAAGCTTTCTCCTGAGGAACTTGCCAGTTTGGAAATTCATTGGCAAGACAATAGTCCTAAAGAAATATATGAAGCAGCTATGGAAACATGGCAACGTATACAGGGTACATTTCCTCCCCCTGAATTACAGGAAAAATATGATGCCATACAATTGAAATATAGAGCTATACTAGATAAATATCCTGAAAAACGCACCTACCAAGGATATATAAGCCAACACAAGGCGCATTCGCACATACCTCTTTGTTTTGTAAATAGTAACCCTTGGTTTTTGGCATAACTGAAAGCACTAGCCTGCATCTTTCATGTCATATTTGCTGTGCTAGATTTGTAGTAATTGACTTAATTTTTTTACAATAGTTTTATGGATTGCTTCGCCGTTGCATTCCATACATTTTAATTTTTTAACACACAATTTTATAATAATTACTCATGAAAAATAACATCCGCCCTTGGGCAATCATTCTTGCTGCTGGACAAGGTGAGCGTTTAGCTGCCCATACCAAGGGTATTCCAAAGCAATTTGTCCATTTCAAAAATCTCCCTCTATATTATCACTCGGCCCTAACATTTAGCCATAACCCTCGTTTGCAAGGCATTATATTTGTTTTTCCAAAGGCTCATATGGAGGCCGAACAACAAAACATAGTAAACCTTGAAAAACACAATCCGCTGGGCTTAAAGTGGCTTTGTGTTGCAGGGGGCAAGCTTCGCCAAAACTCAGTATATGAAGGCCTTAAAGCCCTACCCCCCACTTGCACGCATGTGCTTATTCATGACGGTGCACGCCCCTTTGTGAGTGCAAAACTTGTGGAAAATATTTGCATAGCTCTAACCCATGAACATAAGGGCGTAATCCCTGGCCTTGCCATAACTGACACCATTAAAAGTGTGCAAAATGGGCTTATTAACAAAACGCTTGATCGCTCTAAGCTTTTTACAGTACAGACACCGCAAGGCTTTGATAGGCATATCCTAGAAAAAGCCCACCAAAAAATACAAGAACAAAACCTTAGCGTCACCGATGATGCATCCATACTTGAATATTGTAATTATCCTGTATATATGATAGAAGGTGAGTCACAAAACGTCAAAATTACAGAGGCCCAGCATATGCACATGCTACAAAACACATCCCCTCGCCCATGTAGCGGTTTTGGCTATGATGTGCACCGTTTTGGTAAGGGACGCCCCCTAAAGCTTGGGGGAGTACTCATGGACGGTAAGCTAGAAGTAGAGGCCCATTCTGACGGGGATGTGCTCTTGCACGCCCTTATGGATGCCATGCTTGGCTGTGCATGCTTGGGCGACATTGGCAAACATTTTCCAGACAATAATGCCGATTTTGAAAATGTGGACTCCGCCGTTTTATTAAGTAATGTTTTGCAAATGTTAAAAGAAAAACATATTGAAATAACTCACATTGACTTAACAATAATTACCCAAAAACCAAAAATTGAACCACAACGAGCCGCCATTGCTAAAAACATTGCGCACTTATTAAATATGCCTTTAGAAAGAATAAACATTAAGGCCACCACCGAGGAAGGTCTCGGATTTACAGGCAAAGGTGAAGGCATTAAAGCCATAGCCCTTGTTAATGCAACCTCAACCCATTAAAAATCTCTAAGGTTAGTCATGACAGATAAAGATATTACTACAAAAATAATTAACGAAAGCCCTTGGTTACAAAATTATGATGCTGGTGTTCCGCACACGGTAGATAGGTTTGACCAACCAATTTTTGCCCTGCTTGATCAAGCCGCAAGAAACCACCCCACCCGTGATGCCATAGTTTTTCAAAACACAAAAATTAATTATGCCGATCTTAGGGATAAGGCAGAGGTTTTTGCATCATCTTTACGCCTTATGGGTGTAAATCACGGTGATCGTGTAGCCATTATGCTCCCCAATTTGCCCCAAGCAATCATTGCTTTTTGGGGTGTTATGAAGGCTGGAGCCATTGCCGTTATGACTAACCCCTTGTATATGGAATCAGAAATTATACACCATATGCAAGATTCTGGTGCAAAGCATCTGATTATGCTTGACCTGCTTTGGAATAAAATAGACCCCTTGCGTGAGCGCATCCCCATTGAAACATATATTGTAACATCCATTGATGATGCCCTATCTTTCCCTTTGAATTTCTTATACAAATTCAAAGCAAAACGCAGTAATACGCATGTTGAAATACCATATAATAATGAAGACATTATACCTTGGAAAAGTATGTTCACATCCACCCATAGATACAGTGCCAAACAACGTGTAAAAGCGGACACTGTGGCCCTTTTGCAATATACAGGCGGTACTACGGGCCTACCTAAGGGGGTTATGCTTACCCACTCCAACATAGGTACCAACTGTAGGCAAATTATAAGTGTTATCAGTGACATAACAAACGATCACCACAAGTTAGTTGCCCTTTTACCATTTTTTCATGTTTATGGACTTTGCGTAGGGCTCATTATTCCAACGGCTCTTATGGGAACCTCACTCCCAATGCCACGCTATGTGCCGCAAGATGTCCTAAAGCTTGTTAAAAAGCACAAGCCCACCATATTCCCAGGCGCGCCTTCGGTTTATATTTCGCTCATGCAGCAAAAGAATTTAGAAAATTATGACCTAACTTGCATCAAGCTTTGCATTTCAGGCTCTGCTCCACTGCCTGTGGAGCATTTTCGCAGATTCCAAGAAATTACTGGTGCAACCATTATTGAAGGTTATGGCCTCACCGAAGCCTCACCCATTACCCATATTAACCCCCTAATATCTGACAACCAAAAGGCTGGATCCATTGGTATGCCCATTCCTGGAACTCGTGCCCGCATTGTGGATATGGAGGGCGGATCCCTAACTCTGCCAGCTGGAAAAATGGGTGAGCTCATTATCAAAGGCCCACAAATCATGGCAGGATATTGGAATATGGAAGATGAAACCGCATCTGCCTTGCGCAATGGCTGGCTATATACTGGCGACCTTGGAACCATGGACGAAGAGGGATTTTTCTACATAACCGACCGTAAAAAAGACATGGTCATTGTGGGTGGATATAACGTCTATCCTCGTGAAGTTGATGAAGTTTTGCTTGAACATCCAAGTATACTTGAAGCCGTAGCCGTGGGTATTGAAGATACTGTTCGCGGTGAAAGCATAAAGGCATTTATTGTACTAAAACCAGGTGAGGAGCTAACTCGCTCTGAAGTTTTAGCATGGTGTAGAAGCAAACTTGCATCATATAAAGTGCCAAAAACAGTAGAGTTTCGTGAAGAATTACCCAAAACCATTGTGGGTAAAGTGCTACGCCGTGTGCTCAGGGCAGAAGATGATGCCCAAAAAGAAAGCCTATTGCCCAAAATAGAAAAAACAGAGGACGCATAATAAATCTGACACAGTTTAACCCTAGAACATCTAATATTGACGAATGATGTAATTATGTTATACAATTATTAACAAAACTAAAGCTTTTTAATGCGGAGGCTACCCCGTGCCCCTATATCTACAACATTACTTTGACCCAGATATGGCACGCCTGCAACCAAAGCTTGGGCGAGATAAAAAAACCGACCTCTATAACCTTGGTTATGTTCAAAATGTGCAACAGCACCAACTTTTGGCTGAATTTGTCCCGCTTGAAACTGTAGAAAACCCCGATAAACGCTTTATTTTTGACGACCCCATATTCCCCATGGGGCACAACACCTACGTAGATCCACTAAACCCGAACTTCCTACTATCATCTGTGCAAGGCTATGTGCTTTATAGTAATGAAAAAATATTGGTAAAAGCCGTATTAAATCTCAATACAGATGTAAGCTTTCATACTGGAAATATTTCATTTATTGGGGATACCAATGTACATGGCAATGTGCGAGCAGGGTTTAGTGTTTATGGTGAAAATGTAATCATCAACGGTGTTGTGGAGGGTGGCAGAGTTTCTGCCAAGCAAAACTTAACCATTGGCTGTGGTGCTAGGGGCGGAATTGCCAAGAAATGCGTACTTAAAGCCAATAATACCATACGTTTATCCTTTGCAGAAAAAATAGAAATTAGAACAAGGGGCAATGTGCTTATAACCAAATATGCCCTACACTCAAAACTCTATGCTGGCACCAATGCCATTATTCAAGAACACCTCATAGGCGGTAGTTTGCACGCCTTAAAAGGGGTTTATGTGGGGCAAAGGCTTGGCAATAAAGCCCATGTTGCCACCCGTATATTCCTTGGTTATGACCCTTTATTAATTCGTAAGCTTGAAAAAATTGACAAGCGTATTGATGAATTTTCTGAAAAAATACACCACCTTAACGCAGTAGCTGGGCATTTACCCCCCGACACCAACGAGCTTACACGCAGGCTTGATAATTTGCGCAGAAAAACTAATATATATTTGAATTCCCGCAATAGTGTGTGGGAAACCCTGCAAGAAGATAAAGAAATGCTTAAATATTGCAAGGTAGTAGCAGCTGGTGACGTATTCCCAGGGGTGGAAATTGCCATCGGGCGTTCATTCCTACAGGTGGATAAACCTCTGCACTGTGTTGAGTTTTCACTCAATGAATATGATGAAATCATTTACACCCCACATGTTCCCAAAAAGAAATAATTATGAATATGCCAAAACTTACACCAGATAATGATATTGTTATTGAAAGAGAGCAAGGCCCACTTTACATGCTAGGTGCTGGCGGTGCAGAGCGAGAGCTAAGCTTTGTACGCAATCTCAAATTTGAAAATACACTACCAGTACTGCTAGGCACGGGCCTTGGCCACGCCTTAAGACATATTTTAGAAGCTTATGACGGCCCTCTTGCCATTGTGGATAAGGAACTTGAAATACAAAAGCTTAGTAAAACCTTAGAAAGCCTTGAAACTGAACAAATTAACAGAATTACCCTAATTAACACTGAAGATAAAAACGAAGTCTTGCGCAAGCTCACCCTCTGGCAGCAAAAGCATAATCACCTACCTTTTTTAACCATTGCACACCCATTTTACCAACGCCTTGATAAAAATTGGTATGGTGAAATACGCAAAAATGTTGAAGCAAGCCAAAACTTTGATTTTTGGGCCAAGGCACGCAAGCCTCGCTTTGTGGGTAAAAGTCCACGAGTGTTGCTTATTACCAGTAAGTATTTTCTTATGGGTGAGGTGGCAAGTGCGTGTAAACGGCTAAATATTGAGCATGAACTGCTTACCGTGCCTGATGAATCTATGGCTAGCAATGAGTTTATTGAAAATTTACTCTCGGCTGTCATCAAATTTCAGCCCGATTGTTTACTCACCCTTAACCACTTAGGCGTGGACAGAGAGGGTGTGCTCATTGAATTACTTGAACAATTACAATTACCCCTAGCCTCATGGTTTGTGGATAATCCGCATTTAGTTTTGCACCTTTATAATAAATTAAAAAGCCCGTGGGTTAGCATTTTCACTTGGGATTTTGACAATATAAACTCACTGCAAGCCATGGGTTTTGATAATGTTTTTTATTTGCCACTGGGCACAGACCCAAACCACTTCAAACCCAATACCAGCGGTAATCATGCATGGAAAAGCCCCATATCATTTGTTGGTAATTCCATGCATTATAAGGTGCTTACTAGACTAAAAAAGGAACCGCTACCAAATGCCCTGCTGGAAAATTTTAAAGAAATTGCCAAAAGTTTTGACATAAGCCCACAGCATTCAGTGGCAGAGTTCATTAAACAAAATTTTCCAGATGTTTACGCCCAATATGCAAACCTTAACACCAATGAGCAACGCCTTGGCTTTGAAACTGCCATAACTTGGGAAGCCACACGCATATATAGAGCAAGATGTGTAGAACAAACCCTACCCTTTAAGCCGCTACTTGTGGGCGATGACGGCTGGAGCATTATTTTTGAAAAGCAAAAAAACCAATTCACGCTACATAGAGAATTGAATTATTATAGTGAATTACATAAATTTTATCCTCTTTCTGACATTAACTTTAATTGCACAAGCAAACAAATGAAAGGGGCAGTAAACCAACGTATATTTGACGTTCCAGCCTGTAACGCCTTTGTGCTTACGGATTGGAGGGAGCAAATGGATAACCTATTTGAACCCAAAAGCGAAATTATTTCATACAACGAGCCAGAAGAAATACCAGAGCTTGTGAAATTTTACCTAGCAAACCCTACGGAACGAGCCCGTATTACCAAAGCCGCCAGAAAAAGAGTCTTAGCTGAACATACTTGGGATCATCGCATAAAAAACCTGCTAAAAGATATGCAGCAAGTATATGGAATAAAAAATAAATGAAGCCCATCCTCGTGCTACAAATGCAACGCATGGGCGACATTATTTTAAGCTTTCCCCTACTTGGGGCACTGCAAAAAACACATGCAAACCGCCCCATCTGGACAGTGGCTGAACCACACTTTTTTTCTGAATTAATGAAATTTGCTCCGCAGACCACTTTTTTTCCCCCTCATGCCGCCAACGCTCTACAGCGAACGGAGTTTCACTCAGTAATTAATCTTAGCCACCGTGAAGACGCGGCAAAGCTTACAGGCTCCTTGAATGCAGAAAACTACTACGGGGCACGCAGTACAGATGATTATAACTGCATTGACGGTGCGTGGGCTTTATATCGCGCAAGTATTGTGCATAATAATAGGTATAACCTCTTTCATTGGAGTGACTTACAAA
>CAYJNE010000003.1:0-27911 GCA_964371345.1 uncultured Desulfovibrionaceae bacterium
CAAGCTCTTCCAGTAAGAAATAGCGAATAACATCCTTATACATTTCAGGTGCATCTGCTTGTAATTCTGTAAAAATGGCTTGGATATATTTTTCTGTATCTTCACGGGTTGGGGTTGGTGCGCCCTCTGGCATAGCCCGCTCAATATTAAATACTTCACGCAAGCGTGCGAGAATAACTTCTGCATCTTCATCGGTGATAGTACTATCCTTACGGCTCTCAATTTCGCCATAAATATCGTCCAACAGGTCATTGCGAAATTCTTCTAAAATGGGCTCAAGGTCGCCTTCTTGGATAAACTCTTTGCGTAAAGAGTAGGTGACTTCTCTTTGCTGGCTCATGACATTATCATAATCGAGCAAGGTTTTGCGTATTTCAAAGTGGTGAGCTTCCACACGCTTTTGCGCGCCTTCCACAGCACGGGTCACCATGGCATTTTCAATGGATTCGCCTTCTTCAAGCCCAAGCTTTTGCATAAGGCCAGAAATACGCTCCGAGCCAAAAAGACGCATCAAATCATCCTCAAGGGATAAATAAAAGCGAGAAGATCCAGGGTCACCTTGACGACCTGAGCGACCACGTAATTGATTATCAATGCGGCGGCTTTCGTGTCTTTCTGTACCAAGGATGTGCAGGCCACCAAGTTCGGTTACACCTTCGCCAAGCACGATGTCTGTACCACGACCAGCCATGTTGGTAGCAATGGTTACTTTGCCTCTTTGTCCTGCTTGGGCTACTATTTCTGCTTCTTGCTCGTGATGTTTGGCGTTAAGTACATTGTGTGGAATATTATGTTTTTTGAGTAATTGTGAAATTAGCTCAGAATTTTCAATGGAAATGGTGCCCACAAGTACAGGCTGACCACTTTTGTGTAGCTCAATAATGGCTTCCACAATGGCCATAAATTTTTCTTTTTGGGTGCGGTAAATTAGGTCTGAATAATCCTTACGCACCATGGGCATATGTGGGGGAATGCTGATGACCTCAAGGCCATAAATTTCATGAAATTCAATGGCTTCTGTATCGGCTGTGCCAGTCATGCCGCTAAGTGTTGCATAGAGCCTGAAATAATTTTGAAATGTTACCGAAGCAAGGGTTTGGTTTTCAGCGGCAACGGTAACACGCTCCTTGGCTTCAAGGGCTTGGTGTAATCCGTCTGAAAAACGTCTTCCCGGCATGAGGCGGCCTGTAAATTCATCAACAATAACCACTTGATTGTCTTGAACAATATAATCAATATCCCGCTTAAATATGGTGTGAGCTTTAAGGGCCTGCAAAATATGATGTTGGGCTGTGATGTTGGACGGATCAAAGAGGTTATCAACTTTAAGTAGCTCTTCGCAATAGGCAACGCCAGTTTCTGTAAGCATGGCGGAGCGGGCTTTTTCATCCAATGTGTAGTGTGTTTCAGCTTTGAGTTTGCGCACCACATCGTCCATAATGCGGTATTGCCCAACAGATTCTTCAGACGCACCAGAAATAATTAGCGGGGTACGGGCTTCGTCAATTAAAATGGAGTCCACTTCGTCCACAATGGCAAAATTATGCCCACGCTGAACAAGGTGCTCCATGTAAAACTTCATATTATCACGCAGATAGTCAAATCCAAATTCATTATTTGTGCCGTAGGTAATGTCTGCGGCATAGGCAATTTTGCGTTCTTCGTCTGATAATCCATGCACAATAACGCCAGTGCTTAGCCCAAGGGCAGAGTAAATTTGGCCCATCCACTCAGCGTCACGTTTTGCAAGGTAGTCGTTAACGGTGATTACATGAACGCCCTTACCAGAAAGAGCATTTAAGACTACGGGCAGCGTTGCCACAAGGGTTTTACCTTCGCCAGTTTTCATTTCGGCAATTTTGCCTTTGTGCAAAACCATGCCACCTAAGAGCTGGACGTCATAATGGCGCATACCAAGCACTCTTTTGGAGGCTTCACGCACAAGCGCAAACACTGGCACAAGTACATCATCAAGGCTTTTGCCTTCTTCTTGTACTTGATTTTTATACATATTGATGCGTTCTGGTAGCTCGGCATCGGTGAGGGCTTCCATTTCTGGCTCAAGGGCATTTATGGCGGTGACTAAGTTCGCCTTGCGTTTGAGGTATCGCTCATTCTTGCTGCCAAAAATTTTTTTGAAAATATATGCAAACATGCAAACTCCGTTAATTGTTGTGGGCTTGTCTTGATAACTTGTAATTATAATACATAATGTAAGGATTGGCAAATGCCATAAGGTAGCATGAACAAGTAATATACTTAATATATTTACGATATTTGTGTTAAATATTTTATTGTTTTGAAAATGTATTGACAAAATGGGGGGCAGTGTTTAGCTATAACTTACATTGCTTAGGAGGCAAATTATTATGGTAGAAGTATCAGATAGCGCTTGCAAAGAATTGGAAGCATATTTTGCTGGTAAGGAAAAGGGTTCCATTCGTATATATCTTGCTCCGGGTGGTTGAAGCGGCCCCCGCTTAGCATTGGCTCTGGACGAGCCAAACGACGAAGACGATACCTTTAATGTTCAAGGTTTCACATTTTGCGTAAACAAAGAATTACTACAAACCGTTGAAGGCGTAGCCCTTGATTTTGGTTACATGGGTTTTCAAGTAACACCCACTAAGCCTCTAGCCAATGCTGGCAGTGCTTGTGGTTCATGTAGTAGCAGCGGTGGTTGCGCAACATAGTTATAAAGTTAAATTAGCTATTAAAGCCGATGTTGGACTAAACCAGCATCGGCTTTTCATTTTTTGGTAGTATTGAAATATATACAAAATTGCCTTATTGTGTCATGTTATGTCTAGGACATGGTTATGACGCATGAACAACAAATTATAATTACAGCCGAGCATGAAAAAAAACGCAAGCGCAAAAAACGCTTGCATTCCCTTAGTGACTTGGCAAAAAAAGTAGCGGAGAAGCAAAAAACTATTTCTCCGTCTCATGCGTTTGCCCCTGCCAAAAAAACTCGCCCCATGTGGAAGCGTATCACACTGTGGGTGCTCATAATTGTGGGCATTCCATTTGCTCTTGTTATGGGCAGTCTTTTGTATATTACTTCTCCTTTAGCTGAACAAAGGCTTACATCTTGGGTTATTTCTGGGGTTAATTATCTTGGAAAGCCTATGGATTTGCGTGTGCATATTGGTTTGGTGCGTGGCTTTTGGGACGGTGCCATAAAAATATATGATGTTAGAATACAAGATAAATTTGGGCCGTGGCTGTATATAGAGGAGGGCACAATTCACCCAAATTGGTCTAGTATTGCTCGGGCTACTGTGGCGGTATTACAGTATCAAAATACAGGGTCGGTGGGGTCATATTTGCATGGTAGTGGAAATCCCATAAGTGAGCTACGCAAGCAGGCAAGTGTATATGCTAAGGACGTACAAAGCTCGTATACACCAGCTAAAGATAATAATATTGTTAACGAAATAGAAGGGCGACCCAAGACGCAAACTAATACTACACAATCGTCCAAAGAAAGCGTGAATAGGGAGAGTGTGAGTAAGCAAAGTAGTGAAATTCCAGACATGCGCACAGCAACTGTGCCCATGGTTCAAATACCATATAATCCTGATGTTATGGATAACTTGCTTGAACCTTCCAAGGTGCTTAAGGATAAGGTAACCATTGGTATTGAGGTTGGGACTTTGCTTGGGGTGCGTATGCCCCGTATGCCCCGCTATGAAGCGAGCACCTCAAGTGAGTCTACGCACAGTCAGGAGATTTCTCTAATGCCGCCTTGGTGCGCTATAGATGTGGGCGAATTTGAGGTGGCTAATTTTCAATTGGGCCCTTCGGGGCAAGATATTTTTATTTCTGCCCGTTTTCATGGGCAAGCAAATGCCAAACAAGCCAGATTGCGCAGTACATTTCTTGCGGAAAAAACAAGATCTGGCCAGTGGGTTTTGCCTTTCACGCAAGATTTGCCAGGTGACGTAACCCTTTCCATGCGTGAGCTTAGCGGGCAGGATAAAATTGCCATGGCGGAGATGCGTCATTCTAGACGTGATTTTTTTGATGAGAAAAAATTTCTTGGCTTCTTTTCCTTAGATTACAATGAAGGCGATGCAGATTTTAGGGTACAGTGGAATGATACCCTAATTGGGCCTACTGTGCTTGCAGGATTGAATGGTTTTTGGACTCGTTTTCGAGTTTTATTAAATGTTCCTGCGTGGCCTCCCACGGAAGAAAAGCCCCTCATAGCCCAATTTGTAAGCCGCTTTGGTGCATCATTTGCGGGAAAAAACACACGCCTTAGAGCGTCCCTAGCATCGGCACAATTTCTTTGGGGTGGTGAACGCCTTATAATACGAGACCTTAACGTACTAAGCCCCATAAAAAAAACCAATATTAGCATAAAGGGTAGTGCGGGCATTGACCCTCAGCGAAGCTTTGGTACACAATTCAACCTTGACATAAAAGACCTTGGAATAATTGCAAGTATATTCAATATAAACCTTCAGCAAAACCCCATTGGTGGCGGTATAGGCCTAAATGCTTTTATTACCCGCGGGGGTGATGATTTATTATGGTGGACAAAACCATTACCGCAAATTCAAATGGAGCGCAGTCTGCCAGGGCTGATTATTTCGCCATATGATTTTTCAATCCTTGCAAAAGACGTAAGCCTTGCCGTGCGTAGTATAAAAAAATCCATTGTCGAGTTAAACAAATATGTACCAAGCCCCCTTGAGGTTAAGGAGTCAAACTTACCCGTAGCGTCAAACGCTGCCGATGCCATGCAGCTACGCATTAAGCTTGCAAGTCCAAGTATTCAACTGCCGTCTGGTGTCATTGATGATGTGTTTTTTAGTGTTACCGCAAAGTCAGTGGATGGGTTAAAGGCTCCGCTTAGGACAGCTTTTAAGGATGAAGCAATGGCGGCTGAATATACCAACGGACAAAAAGATGCGGGAGATGTAAATTTCACTCCTGACGGTTTACCCCGAGGGCTTGTGGGTGAAGTATTTTCTCGTTTGGGTAATATGCATACAATGGGTACGGGTGGTATGTCCTTTAATTGGTTTATGGGGGGATTACATGAAGAATCACGCACTTTTCACCTTGAACTTGAGGATTTTAAGCTTAATGTGCCAGGTGTAAATAGTACTGCGGAGCTTCGTTTTCTTTATGCCCTACCCATTGTCAAAAGGCTTTGGCCATGGATAGACGGTAAACTAAGCCTAGATGTGGATAGTTGGCGGTGGATTGGGCTTGTGACTGGCAGTGCCGCACGTGGGAGTAAGGTAAAATTATACTCAGCCTTAAGATCATTTTATGATGCTGATGGTGTACCCCGACAATACTTAAATACTAGCGTTGAGGCCGATAGGTTTGATTCCACTGGTTTTATAGTGCGCAATATATATGGAACGGCAGAAAGTCAAAATTTACACGAACTTGTTGATATTTTAGCCCTTTCTACTGGAAATTTGCGCGACAGTATGCAGAAAAAACTTGTGTATAAGTCATCGCCAAATACTGTATTGATGAAGTCTACCCTAAAATTAGGTGCTGGCAGAACTGGTGGGTTTAACTGGGATAGCGGTGACTTTAACCTGCGTGTCATAGATGAAGATGCGAGCTTTACCGTAAAAATGAAGGGTGATGTTTCAGCCATCTTAAATGGAACTTACGATTTCCGTAAGCGGGTGGTTGGGCTTAAGCAAATGCAATTCATCGACCGTTAGCGGTTTACTATCAGATTAAATGTTTCATAGTTAAACAAAAAAAGGTGCAATATATGCACCTTTTTTATTTTTGTTATTTTAATTATATTAAACTACAATGTTAAAGTAGTTTAGAAGCTCATTGGTCTCGTCGCTAAAGCTTGAAGTAAAGCGATTCATAAGTTCAAGCGAAACATCTTCATTGCTTAAAACCTCACGCTTCATGGTGTCATCATCGGCAAGGCCCAGTGTGTCCATAAGCTCTGAGAAGTGGTTATACATATTTTCCCAAAGTTGGGCGTACTTTTTGGGGTCTTTTTCATAAATATTACGATCTATATCATCCGAAGCACTGCTTAAGGAAAAAGTATCATCCTCAATGGCCTGCGAACTAAGCCAGTCTAACATATCATCAAAGCCCTCTGTGGCAGGCAGAGCTTTAGAAACGGCATCAAAGTCCTTTTGATTTTCGGTAAGAACATAGGTTTGATTTTCTTTATAACGCAACTCTTCCAATAGCTCTATGGCCTCATCTGAAAGGGTAACAGCATCTTCACTATATGTTTTTTCTTTCGCCGTGGCATTAGCAAATAAACTACTTAAGCTAGTGCTAGTAGAAGGGCTGTTAGGATCAAGAATTGATAAACCACTCATACAAACCTCGTTATATATTTATTGAATGTGTTGCAAAAAATGTTCCGTGGAAAATTTTTCCGCATGCACTCAAATCCATTATAATATATATCGGCATTTGCTGGCTTGTCTTTATATATTGTTGGGCAAAATATGCTTAAGCGTATTTCATAAAAAGCTTTTGAATATTATGGGTTTTTCCTAATGGTAGGGCCGCATAGGCGCGTAAGAGCGGCTCTGCATTTTCAACATTTGCTAAAAAATTTTCTACCTTGGTATGGGTAATGCGCAAAAAATGTTCAATAACAATATCATCACGCCCTAGGACTTTAGTATAAACTTCATCAGCCCATGCTAAGACATCTTGGTCGCTTATGCTGGGCATGGTATCATGCTTACCTATGGATAATATGCTGTGTTTGTGGCATGTGAGCTCGTCATATGGTAGGTTAAGAGCTTGCAAAATATATTTTACGGCCTTTACATGATAGGTGGGGGTGCTTGCTCTATGAAAATAGCGACAATGCAAAAGTACTTCAGGTATGTTGGCAGCTTTAAGCGGTGTGCTTAAGCAAACTTCTGCAAAAAAAGCATAATCTTGGGCCCTTAAAAGGTTTTCGTGATAGCGAATACCGTGCTCTTGTATGCTTTTAAGGCGCATACAACTGGTGCCATTAAGTATGCTGCTATGCCAAATAATGTTTGCTTTAACAGCATCTTGCGCGGTTTTTACTCGCACCAAATGCGTGCTATCGCCAAAGCATTGCATATACCCACCACACAGGGCAACGTCCTTATGTGTATCTAAAAAAATAGCTTGCTTTTCAAGGCGATGCGGTAAGGATATGTCATCAGCATCCATCCAAACTAGGTACTCGCCTTGGGCTTCATCAAGGGCTAAATTGCGCACAAATGGGCGACCTTTATTTTGCTCAAGATGAATAATGCGCAAGCGTTTATCATTATAGCTTTCAATTATGTTGGGGGTATCATCGGTGGATCCATCATCGATGATTAACAATTCAAAGTCGCTAACCGTCTGATTAAGAATGGAATTTATGGCCTCATTGATGTATGCGGCATCATTATATGCGGGCATGGCAACAGTGAATTTTGGCATAGTGGGCCTCAAAAAAAAGGGCTTAAGTTTTCACTTAAGCCCTTTGGTAGTTAAATGGCGGAGCGGAAGGGACTCGAACCCTCGGCCTCCGGCGTGACAGGCCGGCGTTATAACCGTCTTAACTACCGCTCCTACCCGTTAAGGGAAGTTCAATTTATCAAAAGTGATTGTACCTTGCAAGCTTTTTTTGCTAGACAATGAAATTTTGTGTATTGTTAATTATATTACTTATGTAGCCAGCGAATTAATGTATTGCGCAATTCTGGTGGGGAGATTGGTTTTGCTATATGCGCATCCATTCCAGCCTCACTGCAGCGTTGTTTGTCCTCTGCCATGACGTTGGCTGTCATGGCGATAATGGGCAATGTTTGCACATATGGACGTTCATTAACCATGGAGCGTATATGACGAGTGGCTTGCAGGCCGTCCATAACTGGCATTTGTATATCCATAAGTATTAAGTCATATTCTTTATCTTTAACTTTTTCAATAGCTTCTTGTCCATTATCCGCAAAGTCAAGGGCAAGCTCATAATCTTCAAGTAAAGCGGCGGCAATTTCTTGATTAATCATATTATCTTCCACCAAGAGAACTCGTTTGCCCTTAATGACACCTAGGTCAATTTGTGTATATTCTTTGCCGTTAAAGAAGTTATTTGCATTTACGTTGGCTAAGTTTTCTGCATCAATGGTTTTATCCACCTTAGCGAGGATGGAGCAAGTAAACTTAGAACCCTCACCAAGCTTGGACTCAAGGCTGATATTGCCTCCCATAAGCTCTGCTAGACGCGTACTAATGACTAACCCAAGCCCAGTACCACCAAAGCGGCGTGATGTGGAAGTGTCTGCCTGAGTAAACGGTTGGAAAAGCTTTGCGGCTTGTTCTTCAGAGAGGCCAATGCCAGTATCGGTGACGATGAAATCAAGTATCATATGTGCATCGTCAACTATTTTTTGCACTTTTACGTCTATGGATATGGAGCCACTATGAGTAAATTTAATGGCATTGCCTAACAAGTTTAGCAAAATTTGGTTTAATCTTTCACGGTCACCAATGATGACCGTGGGCACGTCTTCGTCAATGTGATTTGTAAGGCTGAGACCTTTTTCATTGGCGGTAAATGACATAATGCTATGAATGGCATTAATGCTTGTTTCAAGGCTAAAGGGTGCGTATTCGAGGTTCATTTTATTGGCCTCGATTTTTGAAAAATCAAGAATGTCATTAATAATTCGTAAAAGACCCGTGGCGGAAATGGTTATTTTTTCTATATAACTATTTTGCTTTTGCGATAAATTATTTCTGTCAAAAAGGTGCAAAAATCCCAAAATGGCATTCATGGGGGTGCGTATTTCGTGGCTCATGGTGGCTAAAAAGTCGCTTTTGGCTTGGGTAGCGGACTCGGCAACATCTCGTGCGAGCATGAGTTCCTCTTGGATTTTGTGCATTTTTGTAACGTCCAATGCCCACATTACGTTCATGCGTTCATCTTGCCATGTGACGCCAATGGCAGTGATGAGGAGATTGCGCAAATTGTCTTGCTGGTCGCGTATGGTAAAGGGGGCATTGTATGTATCAATGCCAGAGGTAAAGTTTTTAATCAGTGTTTGTGTGTCGCCTTCCACCATGTCTTTGCCAAGGGGGGTGGGCCCTCCATTATATACACCAGACATTTCTTGCGCTGCGGGGTTGCAATACTGAACTATACTGTTTTTGCTAAAAAATACCCCAGCTGGGCAGCTTTCTAATATGGCTTGAAGGCGAGATATTTCATCCTCAAGTTTTTTCTGTAGGTCAACGGAATCTGTAATGTCTGTGGATAGGCTTACTGCGGCGTGGGCTTTGCCTTGTTCGTCAAAAAGTGGACTTAGGATAGTTTGGAACGTCCTCTTTTCGCCACTAGGCTTGGTAAATGTAATGGTGTGCATTAAATTTTTGCCAGTTTCAACAACATTATTCAAGGTTATGAGTATGTTGCGTGCAACGCTTTCACCCACCCCTTTTTTGTAAGATGCATAAAGTTCATTTAGGTCTTCTGCTCCCAATAATTCTTTAGCGCTGGTATTGGCCATAAGTATTCCACCGCCAATAGCATGCATCATCACTGGCGAGTGCAGGGTATCAATTATTTGCTGTAATTCATTGTTATGGCTTTGAGCAAGTTCTACTTCAACCTTATGGTGGTGCGCAGAAACATCTATGCCAAGCATACGCCAAGAATCTTTTTCGTTACTGGGTAGTATATTCCACTGTATGTAGATTTTATTTCCACTTGGCGCAATGAGAGGCAAAACAAATGGGGCTTTGGAGTTTAACAATATAAACAATGCGTCAATTTGTACTCCGTCAAAGAAGTCCGTCAAGCGAGTATTGGAGTTAGGTTCTAACCCTAAATGATTATTTAATATTTCATTGGAATAAAGAATTTTGCTGTTATTATCAATTGATACATAAAAAATGCCTTCCACATGCAATGCAGTTTGGGCAATGTGGCTTTGATGCTGGTATGTTTTTCTAATCCTGAGTAGATAGATTATATATCCAGCCAGTAGTACTGTCATGGCAATCATGATGCCAGCAGAAAGATATATAATTTCATTGAGCTTACCAAGGGCTTCTTCGGTGGTGATAACAGTAATAACACTCCAGCCACTTCTGCCAATGAAGTTTGTAACTATGTAACTTTCCTGACCGTTATATATAAGTGGGTGGTCGAAGTTTTCGTGCTCGGCCATTAAGTTTAGGATTTCGTTTTTATTGAGATTATTTTCTTGTGCAAGCTTACTATAAAAGCGTTCATTTAAAATTCTTTTACCGGTGATTAGCACACCGTTATCATCCATAAATTGGGTTTTTATGTTGTCATGTCGGCTTATTCTTGAATCCACGGTGAAATGCAAGTCGGAGGCTTTTTCAATGGCAATAAGGGCACCTACAATCATATAGTCATTCATTAGCGGTACGGCGTGGGCCACAATGGGGTGGTCATATAATGGGCTATTGAGGATAGATGAATATGCGGAGTTACCTTGTAGGGCTTTGGCAAAATAATTTCTGCGTGAAACATTCATGGTTCTGCCGCTTGAGCTTTGTGTTCTGCCATCGCCCAAGGCAATGAGAATGTCATCCCAGCCGTATTTTTGCGCTTCTTTACGCAATAAATCCATTTTAATATTTAGTGAGACGTGCTCGTCTGACAAGATGGGGCTATCGGCTATACCTTCTAGACGGCGGAAGCTATTTTCCATGCGCAAGCTGGCTGTGTGTGCGGCATCAAGGCCGTTGTCCAGCATTGTTTCTTCAAGGCTCTCGCGTAGTGAAATTTCAAGTTGTACGATGTAAAAAAAACCCAAACCTACAAACACGAAAGGAAGGAGGCAAAGAAGAAAAATAACATTTATAATGTCGTTTTTTTGTGCGTACTTGCGAAACATAAAACCTCGCAGGAGTATAATTCCTGCCCTATTATACTCTATTTGTGAATAACCGCAAGTAAAAGATAGCTGGGGGTCTAAAGCAATATTCTTTGAAAGAAGTGACACTTATAGTACAAAATAAATCATACTATAAGTGCCACAAATTATACTATAAAATATTTAAGAGTACTTCTTCTGTGCTACGCTTTGGTACAAAGTGGGTTTGGTCTTCATCGCGCCAGTATTTAAAACTTCCGTCTGCTGGCATGGGTGCAAGAAGGCGTTTTTCCTTGGCAACGCCAAAGCCTAGGAGTAAATCAATTTCCATGTCTTCGGGGACATTAAGTATGCTTACGCATTCTTTTTGGTTAAAAGACGCATGCATACAACAACCCCAACCCTTGGTTTGGGCAGCAAGTTGCATGGTTTGTGCGGCTATGCCTACATCCATATGCACAAGTTTTCCTGAGTCCTTGGGACACAGAATAGCAATGTAAACAGAAGGGCGTTCCCCTTCAACAGGGCCATCCCATTTAAGAATGGCGGCCCAGTTGGTATGTGCAAATATGGCATCACAAGACTCTTTGCTTTCCACAGCAATATAGCGCAAAACTTGGGCATTGCGAGCGCAAGGGGCAATGCGGGCGCAATCTATGAGCCAGTTAATGGCATCTTTGCCAAGGCGTTGATCTTCTATAAAACGGCGACAAGAGCGGGCTTCTTTTACTAAGTTGTTAAAATCCATAAATACCTCTTTTACGAAACCTCTGCACAATTAATTATACAGAGGTCTGTTTGTTAGTTTCTTATGTGCTAGCATAGTAATAATATAATACATTGTCCACCCATGATGACGGTACCAAAAAAATCCCCATTACAGCCACCGTGCTTTTGGGCCATGTTTTTAAGTGCATAAAAAAAGATAGCACTAAACAAAAGTACCCCAAGCGTTGTGCTAAAACCAAGGGGAAGTAAAATGCATATACTTAATAATATGTGAATTATACATAAGGAGTTATTTTGAGGGGTGCAAACTTTACCCCCAAGAGAATTGGGATCACGAGGGAGCACCACATTGGCAAAGAGCACACAGAGTATACGCCCAAATATGGGTGCAATTATAAGCACATACCATTGTTCTTGTTGAATAAGGTCTTGTATGCCGATGAGTTGCGCACTGATAACCATAATAAGAGCAATCGCGCCAAATGCTCCAAGCCTACTGTCGTGTACAATATTCCAAAATTTTTCGTCCGTGGCACCACTGCCTACAGCGTCAGTTATGTCAGCAAGGCCGTCATAATGCAGGCCACGGGTAATCCACATATCAAGGGCAATGTAGGCCCAAGCTAAAATCCAGCCTGAGCTTATGCCTATACACTGCAAAATATAGATGAAAATGCAATACAAAAAGCCTAGCAAAGCCCCCACCGCTGCAAAGTAAGCTTGAGAGCGGGCAAGGTCTGAGCTTTTGACTAAGTTTGAAGGGCCAAGCCTAGTCAATAGGGCAAGTGCCACTAGGAATGATTGTGCCCGTGTGGGAGAATTCATTTTAATCTTGTTTGCTTAGCTTAAAGGCCAGCGTATAGAGGTGGTGGAAAAAATCCACATATTCAACATGTACATCATCTGGCACTTTAATTCTTGAGGGTGCAAAGTTAATAATGGCACGAATGCCAGCTTCTAAGATGTGATTGGCGGCACGTTGGGCTCGTTCTGGTGGGGTGGCGAGCATGGCCATTTCTATATTAAGAGCATGCACTTTTTCTTTGAGCCTTTTTGTGCATACAACTTCAAGCCCGTACACTTTTTCCCCAATTTTGAAGGGGTCACAGTCAAAAGCACCTACAATATTAAAGCCTTTACTACGAAATTCAGCATGGTTGAGTAAGGCTCTACCCATATTACCAACGCCTACGAGGGCTATGCGCCATTCTTTAGCAATGCCAAGGGCATCTGAAATGGATGCAATTAGGCTTTTTACATGATAGCCTACACCTCGTACACCAAATTCGCCAAAATATGCTAAATCTTTACGCACTTGCGAGGCATTTACATCACAGGCTTTAGCCAGTGGGTCTGAGGAAATAACCTCTGTTCCTTCGCTTTGCAGATGCTCGAGCACTTGAATATACACAGCAAGACGCTGTATGGTGGCCTTAGGAATGTGTGAACTTTTGGTGGTATGCATACGCTACCCTTTTTTAGAGGGGGAAAGGCTAAATAGCTACAAATCATAATAGCAACTTGAGCTTGTGATGATTGTAACATGCGCATAGTAGGCATAGAATGAGACCTTGTCAACGTGGAATTTATAATAAAATCGATTTTTTTTTATTTTTTATTTCAGTCTGTTACATAAAAAAGGCCTTACCCTGCAAGGGTAAGGCCATATTTTTTAGTACTTTACTAAGTTTAGTATAGACCAGGGAATGCCCAGATAAGATAGTAGGCAATAAGACCTGCTATAATACCATAGAGGATGAAGGGCCAGAAGGTCTTTTTAAGTACCATGCCTTCCTTACCAGCAAGACCAACCACGGCGCAAACAGCAACAATGTTGTGTACGCAAATCATATTACCCATAGCACCACCAACAACTTGGGCGGCAACGATGAGCTGACGTGGAATGCTTAGTACTGCTGCTGTGTTCCACTGGAACTCAGCAAAAAGCAAGTCAGATACAGTGTTAGAACCAGTAATAAATGCACCAAGGCCACCAACATAAGCGGCAAGCATTGGCCAAGCGGCACCGGCAAATTCGGCAACAGTTTGGGCCATGGCTAGGGGCATGGAAGGTAGACCATCAGGATTTACACCAGAACCACGGAAGATAGACACCAAGGCCACCGCAAAAATAAGAGCGATAGTTGGAGCTTTCATTTTACCAATGGATGTGCCCCAAGCGCGTTTTACAGCGTCACCACTCATGCTATGAATGCCAATGGTCAAAATGGCCACGAGGATAAATGGAATGGTACCTGGAAGATATAGATATTGAATGGCAGCATTAACGCCTTCAAATCCAAGGATATTCTTGAACGGAATGGACTTAGAAGCAAGCCAACCCTTAAGGCCAAGCTCGTTGATACGGGTAACAACAAGGATTAAACCAATAAGAGCATAAGGTAACCAAGCTTTGAACTGGCTCATATGAGGGGTGAATTCAGTCTTGGTGGATGTTTGTACTGTACCAGTCCATTCAGCTTCCCAAGTGTCTTGAGGGCCAAATGTCCATACGTCCTTAGGTACGCAGAAGCCTTTTTTGGTACCAGCAACAAGAACACCAAGGCCCACAAGGCCACCAATAAGTGATGGGAATTCTGGGCCAAGAAGCCAAGCAAATGAAAGGTATGGTACCAAGAAGCAAACTGCGGCAAATATGCAATATTTCCAAGCTTTGAAGCCTTCTGCCCAAGATTTGTTGGGGCCGTAGAAGCGTGTCATAAAGCCAAGTAGGAATATTGGTAAAATAACAGCCATGGGGCCGTGTATGGTGGTTACCCATTGTCCGATAACTTTGCTGTAGCTAGCATAATCGGTAAAGTTAACGCCAGCAGCACCAGAGGCAACAGCGGCGGCGATGGGGTCTTTAAGGTACTGTAGACCCACAAGCACAGGAGTACCAACAGCACCAAAGGATACGGGGAAGCTGTTAAATACAAGGCAGATAACTGCTGCGGCTAGTGGCGGGAAGCCAAGGGCCAAGAGTAGCGGAGCTGCCAAAGCTGCAGGAGTACCAAAACCAGCGGCACCTTCAATGAAGGCCGCAAACATATAACCAATGATAATGGTTTGCACACGGCGGTCACGGCTAATGTTTTGCATACCATATTGAATGGTTTCCATACCACCGCTTTCTTGTAGGGTGAACAGAATTAAAATGGCTCCAAATACAATGATGAGCACGCCAATGGCTGTAACAACACCTTGTAAAGATAGAGCAAGGATATAAGTTGGATCAAGGTTCCATGCAAAAAGCCCAGCAGATGCGGCAATTAGCCAAGCAATGGGCATAGCACGTGTTGCTGGCCAGCGCATACCCACCATGAGTACGAGGGCTGCCAAAATGGGCAAAATAGCCATTAGTGCCAAAAATGATACGGACATATCAACCACCTAAAATAGTTATGGGATGTTCCCTGTTTACAAAATCGGCCTTGCATCCCCAAGGCCGCCGCCTCAAACATTGCGGGCTTACGCCCAAATCTTAGAAAAATACTATGTATTTTTACTATTTTTTCATGTTTTCTGCCAAAAGTTCGGCAATGTGGGTAACTTGTAAGTTCTTACCCTGTTTTTCCGCTCCACCCCTGAGTTGCATAATGCAACCAGGGCAATCCACAACCAAGCGTGAGGCTTTGGTTTCATCAACATTATTTAGCTTATTTTCCAAAAGAGTTGCCGAAATTTCAGGGAACTTCATGGAATATGTTCCGCCAAAACCACAACAAACATCTTCTTCTGCACAAGGCACATATGTTGCGGCAGCATCAATGAGCTTGCGTGGCGCGTCAACAACACCAAGCCCACGGCAAAGGTGACAAGATGCATGATAAGTTACAGGCTCATTACTCTTGTTGAACTTTTCTGCACCCAAAATGTCATGCACAAAGGAACTAAAGTCTGTGACTTTATTGACAAAAGCTGCGCAACGCTGCGCAAAGCCTTCATCTTGTCCTACGATGTCGGGGTAGGTGTGCTTTAAGTGTGAAGCACAAGAAGCGCAAAGTGTAATAATTGCATCATATTGCCCTGCATCAAAGGCTTTTAGGTTTTGCCTTGCAACTTCCTTTGATGTGTCACGTTGACCCATCATTTCAAGGGGTAGGCCGCAGCAACTTTGATCATACGGGAAGTCCACAGCCACATCATGGGCCGCAAGAATTTTAACTGCGGCTTCTAGTTGTTCTGGATATACAAAGTCTTGCGCGCAACCTGCAAATAGGGCCACCTTATAACGAGGCTTATCAATCTTAGGTTGCAAGTCTTTGAAGCGATCACGGAAGGACTTGTTTGCAATGGCAGGCAAAGACTTAAATTCTTGCTTGGCAAAGAATATGGACGGCAAGTGCCTTTGATAAGATGAACCACGAGTCACAGGATATTGCGCAAATTTGGCAAATTTAATTAAACTATGGAACATCTTACGATTTTTCATAACAGCACTAAGCAAAGTGGCCTCAGTGGGTGTGCCTTCTTCTTCGTTTAGGCGTACTCTGATTTCACGGATAAGACGTGGTAAATCAATGCCACCTGCACAAATATTCTTACATGCTTCGCAGTTAACGCAGTTTTGCGCAAGAACTTTGGCTTTATCCCTACCGTGGAAGAAGTAAGTCAAAATAAGACCAATGGCCCCAATGTAGATATAGCCCATTTTGTGCCCGCCAACTAGGCGATATACAGGGCAAACGTTGGCACAAGCACCGCAACGCACACAGCGGAATACTTGTGAGAATAATTCATCCTTAGCAAGGGCACTGCGACCATTATCAAGCACGATAAAGTGCATGATTTTTTTGCCGTCTTCGGTGGTTGCGCATTCGCCAGCACCGCCCATCCATGTTACATATGTAGTAAGCATTTGGGCTGTGGCGTTACGAGGTAGCACCAAGAGAGCGTTTAGGGCATCGTCAAAGGTAGGCACAAGCTTATCAAGGCCCATAATGGCAACGTGTACCTTGGGCAATGTGGTTACAAGGCGGGCGTTGCCTTCGTTGGTAACTGTGGCAATGGTGCCAGTTTCAGCCACGGCAAAGTTAGCACCAGAAATACCCATGTCCGCCGCAATGTATTTTGGTCTTAGTTGCACACGGGCAACCTTTACCAAGTGCTGAACGTCAGAATCTTGCTTGGTGCCTGTGGCTTTGGTAAAATCTTCCGCCACTTCATAGCGTGAAAGGTGAATGGCTGGCATAACCATATGTGACGGGCCTTCACCACGTAGCTGGATAATCCATTCACCAAGGTCGGTTTCATCCACGATGAGGCCGTCAGCCTCAAGGCGGTGGTTAAGCTGGGTTTCTTCAGCTGTCATGGATTTGGATTTTGCCACACGCTTAACATTATTTTCTTTGGCAATTTGAGCAATAATTTCATTGGCCTCGGCCGCAGTGTTTGCACGGTGTACTATAACGCCCTTGGCTTCGGCATTGGCTTTAAATTGCTCATATAATGTTTCAAAATTCTTACTAACATAGTCTTTCACATCGGCAATTTTAGCGATGATTGCAGGGCCGTCCACCTGTTGGAAAACATTTTCACGGTTGGTTTTATAAGCAACGGCAAATGTGTCTAAGGTCTTACGCAGGAAAGAGTTTTCAAGAGTTTTTTCCAGTTCTTCGTGGTAAGATTTCATGTCTTTGGGGGCATCGTGCATGACCTAGTCCTCCAAAAGGATAATGTGCTGTTCAAGGGGCCCGTGTACGCCAACGGCAGGTACACGTTCAATATCCGCAGTACGGCTTGGGCCAGAAATAAAGGCCGTATATGCCGCAGTTGTTTTGCTCTGGGCCGCACGTAAGGCCGGAGCAATGGACAATAAATCCGGATGTATGGTAGATTTTTTCAAAAATATAATACAGATTTCGCTAATCATGGTGGCAAGGCGGGTTTCTTCGCTTTCAGAGTTCACCATGCAGGTACCACTGGCGGCAACGGCAAGCTCGGCTTCGGCAATGCCAATGTCAATGCCAGCCAAATAATCACGCAAGCCCTTGCTTAAAAGAACATAATCTTTTTCTTTGCAAGCTTTGCTTAGTGGGGTGGCAAATTTTTTACTAAGACCAGGGGCTGCCACGATGCGGTTTAGGCGTGTGGGTACGCTATTGGCACTTACTGGGCCTTTTTCTGTGTTTGGTTCATCGGCCAAAATTTCGCATGGGGCTTTGGCTTCACAAACTTCCATAATATAGTTAATGGCATCGGCGGGGGTGGAAGCTTCAAATATTTTTGTGCCCACCACTTGGGCTTTAGTGCAAAATAATTCCACCAGAGCTTTGTCAACTGTTCCCATAGTAACCTCCGTTATAAAGTCACGGCATTCTAATGTAGGTGTTGTTTAGTTTATGTGATGTTTGGTAAAGTTTTTTTTGCGATGCAGCACCTACGCTTCGCTTCGTCGCAGCTAATTGCTCAAAAAACATTCCCAAACCTCACACATTTCCTTAGCAAATATAAATCAATCGAGGCTATAAAGACTCTGCATAGAGTTCAATGCTGTGTTTAACTGTAACATTATCACTATGTTGTGAGAGCATATCTTCTAGTTGCATCATGCAAGCCGGGCAACCTGTGGCTACAATGTTTGCCTTGCTGTCTACAATATTATTGCGCTTGCGCTCACCAATGGCACAAGAATAATCATAATGGAAAAGGTTGAACGAACCACCACAGCCACAACAACGGTCAGCTTCTGCCATTTCTACCACACTATAATTGGGACTAAGTTCAACTACGGCTCTAGGCTGAGTTGCAACACCCAATGACTTTTTCAAGTGGCAAGGATCGTGGAAGGTGACCTTGGTGGTTTTTTCCATTTTTGCCTTTTCAGGTTGTACTTTTAGCACATCCACAAGGAAGGCATTTATATCAATGGCTTTTGGAGCAAGTTCTTGAATAATCTGACGATCTGCAAGCCCAAAACGCTCGGCATAGCGAGGCCAATGTTCCTTAATGGTAGCTGTGCATGAGCCACAGGGAGTAATAATATAATCAAATTGCTCACGGGAAAGTACTTTAAGATTGGCCTTGGTTTGGGCAATCATGCCGTCAATATCACCTGAGGCAATGGCTGGCATTCCACAGCAAGCTAATTGTTTAGGGAAATAAACTCCAACACCATGATAATTTAACACTTTTAAGCAAGCAGAGGCCATGCCCGTATACATTTTATCACCAAGGCAACCAGGATAAAAAGCCACCTTAAGATTGCTACCACGCTGGGCAGTGTTTATGCCCCCTTCAGTGGCGTGCAATGGCTTTTTGGCTAGGCGGCGGATGTAACGCTTGCCGATGACTTTATCAAGTAGTGGCGCGCGAGATGTCTCTTGCACCTTGGCGGCACTTTTAAATAGCAAACCTTGGCAAGGTGCTCCAATGCGCATGCTTAGGTTAAAGAGCATGGGGCGAGAAAGTATGCTTTGGAAAACCATTTTTTTCAAAGGATGCAAGCCAAGATAAGCCGTAACAATTTCCCTTGATTCAAGGAAAACATCCATAATGCTAACCCCTGAGGGGCAGTTAGCCTCACAGGAGCCACACAAAAGGCATCGCCCAAGCTTATCGGCAACGGCTTCGGGGTCTTCAATAAGCCTATGGGCCAAATTGTCCACAAGGGCCAATTTACCACGGGCAACATCGGCTTCCATCATACTTGCACCAAACATAGGGCAAACTGCTTGGCAAAGGCCGCACTTCATGCAAGCAATGATGCGGTCATCAAGGGCCATGAGTTGGTCAGCAAGGCGTTGTAAATTACTCATGATAGCTCCCTAACTATATGCTGACAAGCTTTGTGGGATTGAGTAAACCCTTGGGGTCAAGAGCCTTGCGCAATCTTCTTGAAAATAAAATTGTACCCTTGGATGTTTCTTTTTCAAGCCATTTGGCCTTGGCAGTGCCTATGCCATGTTCACCTGATAAAGTTCCACCAAGGCTAAGGGCCACGTCAAAAATTTCATCAACGGCTGCTTCAACTCTATGAAATTCTTGCTCATCACGCTTGTCACAAAGTATGGTTGGGTGCAAGTTACCGTCACCTGCGTGACCAAATGTACCCATTTCAAGCTGATATTTAGCGGCAATGTCGTCAAGAGCTTTCATCATAGCTGGAATTTTGGAGCGAGGCACCGTTGCATCTTCAAGCACACAAGTGGGCTTGCAGCGTGCAAGTACTGGCAGGGCCATGCGTCTTGCTTCCCAAAGTTTGAACTTTTCATCAGCGTCTTTAGCCACATGAATTTGACTGGCATTGCATTGTTTTAGTACTTTTTCTACGGCTTCGGCTTCGTCTGCAACTTGGGCGGGGTGACCGTCCACTTCAATTAGTAAGATAGCCGCAGCATCACGGGGCAGTCCTGCCTTGGTGTAATCATCCACACGTACTATGGTGTTATTGTCTAATAATTCCATAGTACAAGGCACTACGTGAGCCGCAATAATGCCAGCAACGGCCTCAGCCGCATCTTGCATTTTGTCAAATACAGCCATGAGGGCTTTGCTAGCCTTTGGGGGAGGTACAAGCTTGAAAATGGATTGGCTAATAACACCTAAGGTTCCTTCGGACTGAATCATCATGCCAGCTAGGTTATAGCCAGTCACGCATTTTACAGTGCGGGAGCCAGATTTTACAATTTCACCCGTGGCATCAAAAAAATCTAAGCCCATGAGGTAGTCTTTGGTTACGCCGTATTTTAGACCACGTAAGCCACCTGCATTTTCGGCAATATTACCGCCAAGGGTAGAAACTGCTTGGGAGCCTGGGTCAGGAGGATAAAAAAGGCCAGCTTTGGCAACTTCTGCTGCAAAGTGCGCTGTTACGACACCTGGTTCTGCAATGGCGTAAAGGTCTTCACGGTTGATTTCAAGTATTTTTGTAAGGGCATTGGTTAAAATAACCACACTTTCAGAAGTATCAGGAATGGTGCCACCAGAAAGATTGGTGCCAGCACCACGTACGGTCATGGCAATGCCGTTGTCATAAAGCTTTTTGACACATTGCCCAAGTTGTTCTGTGGTGGTTGGGCGCAGTACAAGGGCTGGAATAACTTGCTGTAACACAGCAGAATCATATGCATAGCTTTGGCGATCTGCCTCGGAGCTAAATACATTTTCTTTGCCCAATAAAGCTTCAAAATCTTTGCATAGGGAATTACTTGACATAATGCTCTCCATTTTCTGAAATTCTTGATAATCGTAAATAAAATAATATTTTATTAAAGATAAAATAATTTTAAGAAAGTATACTATTAAGCTATGTTTGTCAACGATGTTTTCACTTCAGTGCAAGGGACATAATGTGCTCAAATGCGTGGGCGGTCACGGGCTGAACGGAAAGACGGCTACCCTTTTTCATAAGTTCCATATGTGCAAGTTCTGGCTCAAGATGCAGGTCTTTTCGTAAAATTGGAGGGTTAAAGCTTTCTACAAAGTGTACATCCACCATAAACCAGAGTGGCTTTTCAGGCGTGGAACGTGGGTCAAAGTGATCATTATCCTTATCCCACGAAGTGTGGTCGGGGTAGGCTTCTTTTACAACTTCAATAACTCCAGTAATTTCAGGGTTTTTGCCACTGTGATAAAAAAAGCCCTTATCACCTAATTTCATACTACGCATAAAATTGCGAGCTTGATAATTGCGTACACCGTCCCAAGCTGTAATTTGCTTGGGTGCATTTTGTAAATCTTGCCATGAAAAGCAGTGTGGTTCACTTTTAAATAGCCAATATTGCATATTATTTATCTATGTGGGTTATATGTTTTAAGCCAATCATCAATCATGCTTTTAAGAGTTTTATCATTATTTTGTGTAGCCCAATTTTTAATGGCAGTACTATGTTTTAGCCAAGTATTTGTTTGGGCGGAGTCACTCTCGAATTTTTTCATCATATGTTGCACTTCATGTTGAATATTTTCATCCTCTATGTGCTCTATTATACGTCTCATATGTATAAAATGCCCAGAGGAGGGGCTGATGTTTGTAAAGTGTAACCACATCTCAAGAGCGTCTACCCACTGTGCTTGTTGTTCATAATAATTGGCCATAAGTTCATAGCCACCAAACCAAAATGGCTCAGATTTGAGTTTTTCTTGGCACTTTTGCAAGTCAAAATTTGCAGAAAAAATTACGTCTAAAGCTTTTGCCTTAGCCTCAGGTAAGTTGATAATGAGGTCAAGCTGTGGGCCAAATGTAGGCACAAAACCATCTTCAGTCACTACGGTATGTAAGTCTGGCTTCATATGGGGGTGACGTTTGCGTAAGAGCTTGGCATTGTGCGTTTCGTTATCAAAACGCCCTGGTGTTTGGCTTGTGAGATGATATATACGGCTTTTAGGTATGCTTTTGCAATCAAAGCCTTGTTTGTGCAGGGTAAGGCAGAGGTCAATATCCTCACAGCCATTAATATATTCTTCATGAAACATGCCACACTTAATAAACAAAGCGGCGGATATTAACATGGCTGCACCAGTTATGGCTTGGGATATTCGGGGTTTGCTTAGTACTGAATGAGTTGGGGGAAAATTTTCATATATATGATGTGCATATAATAAAGGACAAAAGCAAATGCCACAATGTTGTACTGTATTGTTGGGATAGAGCAACAGTGGCCCCACTGCGCCAAGCTTGGGGGTGCTTTCAAGAGCTTGTACTAATGGCGGGAGCCAGCTTTGGGTTAATACAGTGTCATTATTTAAGAAAAAAAGTAGGGGGTGGGCGGCGGCTTTGGCCCCAGCATTGCATGCTTTGGCAAAACCTAAGTTTTCAGAATTGCGTATGGCTTTACCATTTTCACCAAAAAGGCGAGTAATAGTACCGTCAAGGGCGGTTGCAGTTTCGTCAGTAGAATTATTATCCACCACAATGACTTCAACATTGTTTTGAGAAATATCCGCGGCACAAGTGGTGGCAATGCTTTCTAGACATTGCAAGGTCATGTGCCATAAATTCCACACAGGAATAATAATAGAAACTTTTGTCATTATGCCCTCATAATTCAACGGTTTTTCATTATCATTGAAATGAAGCGAACTTGTCAAGGCTTAAAACTTAATGTATTTATCTCTCTCACGTGATTCTAATTTGGGAAGTTATACCCTTCAATTTAGACCTGTAAAATGGATTGCCACGTCACATCGCTATTAGTTTGTTTTTTTAAGCATAATCCCCGAAGCGATGTTCCTCGCAATGACCTTCGATGTGTCGGGAGTCATTACGAGGAAAAACGCTTCGGGGGTTACTCAAAATATGAAAAATAAAGCGTTTTTCCGTGGTAATCCATGTCTTTAAAACCTTAATAACTTCTCAAAATCCTTTAAACTAGAATGACGTGTCACATAGCTAGTTTGGAAATACTTAATGCTTTGGGAATAGTTTTGTGAAGGAGCATTTTAATGTCGGATAATAAGCAGAAGATAATTTTTCTTAACTATGGCCCATATTATGGTTGTAGTGGAGTGCATATACACTTTCTTGCTAATGCTTTGGTGGAGCTTGGGCATGACTGCACTGTGTTTTTACCCGATGACCGTGGTGCCACCGAGTATTTTGGCAAGTGCTTATATCCCATACATAAATTTACTGAAATATTGACTTTGCCCGTAGAGTTTTTTGAAGGTGCAGTGTTGCATATATGGACACCGCGCGAGCCAG
Source organism: uncultured Desulfovibrionaceae bacterium (assembly GCA_964371345.1). Lineage (GTDB taxonomy): Bacteria > Desulfobacterota > Desulfovibrionia > Desulfovibrionales > Desulfovibrionaceae > CAYJAD01. The sequence goes on from CAYJNE010000003.1 coordinate 23,224, forward strand.
TTAGAGTTCCCACCGCAATTTTGAGACAACGCATTAAATTGCCATACATAGTGCATTTGGAAGATAATGAAATACTTATCACAGGTAAGCATTTTGGCATAAATACATTACAAGAACAGAAAATTTTTGCCAAAAATAATCCTGAAGCATTTGAAAAATTTATTGAGACGCACCCCTTGCACTTTGAGCCATTTATGCGTTCTTCATCTGGAGTGACCTGCATTATAAAAAAATTGGAAGAATTTGTGCCTGAGGGTGTACCCCGCATGACATTTTGGCCTGCATGTGAGGAAGATTTTTTCAATATTCCCATGGAGCGCAACATGGCCTTGCGCAAAGCCTTTGAATTTGATGATGATACCTATGTTATTGTGTACCCTGGCGGGATTCATGAGCACAATGTTCAGTATTTTAGAGAGTTATTATTAGCTGTTGACCAAATAGTTAGCAGTGGCATTTCATTAAAAATTGTGCGTTGTGGCATTGAGTATGAATATGATGACGATACATTCGCACTATATCAAAAACATGTGCTTCTTGTGGAAGATTTAGATTCATCTCAATTACCAAGGCTCATGGCCCTTGCTGATCTGTTGGTACAACCAGGAATGCCTGGTGATTTTGACGATTATCGTTTTCCGTCCAAATCTCCATTTTTCTTAGCCAGTGGGCGTCCTGTGATTTTGCCGCATACCAATGTGGCTGAAAAACTCAAGCATGGCCTAGATTGTTTCTTGATGAAAAAGGGTGATGCTGCTGAAATTGTTAAATATTTATCCATGCTAATTGAACATCCAGAACTTGCCAAAAATATGGGAATACAAGGCAGAGCCACAGCCAGAAAAGTATTTAGCTGGACGAAGGCCGCACAGTCTTTGCTACCATTTTATGAGCAGGCTAGGCAAAATTTTTAGAATAGGCTAAGCTAAACTATGTTCATTATGTGAATCACTCTCTTTTTTTACGCTACATGTAGCCATTGCTATAGCTTTGGGTTTGGGCGTTGTTTAGCCTAAATTGAAATTCATTTTTCAATGACTTTTTGAAGGCACCAAGCATGGTCTTGCGACGGTACTTTGGTATAAAATACAGTAGCTTCAAAAAAAGCTTGGGTACAGCTAGGATTTTTTGCTGATATTTATTGAAAATATTTATTATTTAAGAGGCTTAGTGTTCTGTGTCATCAAAGTTCATAAGCTTATTTGGAGTGGGCGTGTTTATACAGGTAGCGATTATTTTAAACGCTGTATTTTTGTAATAGTTCTGTGTTGTCAAGTAAAAGGTAGAAATTTTTAACTTGGTATTTGTCTAGAGTCTCCATAAGGCTGCTAAATATTTTTTTAAATTTTTTTTCGTAATTATCGCTTTTTCGCCTGTGTATATTCATTCCTCCAAGGCGTATTTCAAGTAGAAAGGTGCTTATTTCAGACATATGTTTTGTTAGTTGAGCGTGGGGAATTTTTGCATCAATTTTTTCATGGTAAATGTGTGTTGCAACTGCAAGTAATAGGAAATTTTCCTCAGGTGTAAGCCGCGCTTGAGAGTTGCCATGCATTTCATCAAGTAATTTTAGCGGCCAATCAGATTCTGACACGTCTAGGTCTTGTTTGAATTTTTCAATAGCATCTGAAAACTTAGTGACTTCTTCTTTAGGTATTTTGGTGTCTTTACTTGTGAATATGTTATTTATCTCAGCGTAGTAGCTATTAATGTTGGATAATTTTACCAGTCGCGACAATATGGTGTTGAAAAAATGGATTATAGCGTCTTTAACAAATCTATTTAAATGTTCATCTAGTGCATACTCTTCTTGCGCCGCAATAGTTGGAGAACGTTCCTCATATAATTTTCTGTAGTGAAACAAGGCGTCTCTCATGTTAGTATAACATGAAAAATGAAAATAGACTTGATTGTCTTTTGCAATAGTTTCAAGCTGATCCAATGTTTGCGCGCTATTCCAAATTAAATCTGCGACATATTCTCGGTATCGCTTTTGAGCTTTATCGGATAAAAAAAAAGAATTCACTTTATTCATTAATGATAGCCCTTCTGCTTCTTTCTAACATTTCTCCAATGTCGCCCAACGACAAGCTTGAAAGGTTCCCTTGGTCTGGGGTTGGTGAGGGATTAGGAATTAGCCCTCCCCTGCAGTCAGTTTGACAACTAACTTCATCGGGGGCGTGTAAGCGGTCGCCAAACGCACGTTCTCTGGACGTGTAGCTGTCTAGTATGTCTGTTAAATCCATATTTTGCCTCCTCATTCTGTCTTCATATCATAAATTTTGTACTTCATATAGTAGTTTTTTTATGCTTTCGTGGTTGAGATTGTTAATTCCACCACTATGTATTTTTTTTAAATATTCCTTAACGTCAAATGTTATATTTTTGTCGTCAATACTGGATTGCATTTTTTCAATGAACTCAGAAATTATAATATTTTTTAGGGAAAGAATGTCCCTTTTTAAGGTGATGTTTATGTCCTGTTCCGAAGCTTTATTTTTCATTTTAGCCTGCTGCAATTCATCAAAGTGTTTTTTACAAAGCAAAAATAATAAAATTGTATCCTTATATTCATTTTCGCGATGACTTGCAGAGCTATATCCTACGTAATTTTCGTAAGCGATTATTGTCAAAATTTTGGTGTATATGCACTCGTCAATTAGCATGTACAAAAATTGTTCCCTAGTCATGTTTAACTCTATTTTAATCTATTATTGCGGAAGGGGTATATATACATTTTTCGCAGTAATAATTTATTTTATCAATGATGCTTTCAGCCTTTATTGCACTTGGGCTGTAGCAGTTATTTCCACATAAGGAACATTGAATTTGTAACTCATTTAAATCTATTGTCATTCCAACTTCAGTAGGGAAGACTTGTGTTTTGTTTGTTGTGTGACTAACTTGCTCTTGCAAAAACTGTGAAACGCAAATTCTTATGTCTCCTTTTCCTGACCAAAATTCTGAAAGTAAAAAATATGTTAGCGCATCGTTTTCTTCCAGTAATTTTTTGCACCCCATAAACCCTAAGTGGGTTTGCTTTTGCTTCACTTGATAAACATCTTCTGTTGTAATAGCACTTATGTTAGCTATTAAAATATCAGGTTTTTCAAGATAGCTGGATAAATCCTCAAAGTATTGTGTGTCTGAGGTGTAAGAAATTGTGCGAATAGTTTGATTATCGTTTTTACAAAAAATATTTACCCCAAAAGTATGGTCACAATATTTGCCACCTTGTTTTATGTGCTGGGTTGGAAAAAAATTAAAGGATAACGCATCGTTAACATCATATTCGCCTGTGTTTATTTCTAAAATCTCATTATAGGTTTCGTCAAACCCACTGTGGCGTGAACGGAGTGCAGTAATAATTGAAAGTGTTACCTCATCAACATGCCAAGTGATTTTGTGCGAAATATCGCCATTCTTTGCTAAGCTGTGGTGTAGGTCATCAAGTAAACGCATATCGTTATTGTGGTCAATGTGATTGTGCGTTATTATGACAGTATCTATATCCATAATAGAAATATTGTTTTTATGTAAATTGTCAATAAACCTATATCCAGGATCAATGACGACTCCATGTTGTTTCCAGCGCAAATAAATACCACCGCCATTACAAGGATTTGCTTGAAAGGCACTGTTTAGTATACTTGGGGTGGATGAACTCATGCCCTTGAGAATAATAAGCTTGTTTTCAATGTTATTAAATTTATTATTTTGAATGCATAATTTATGGTAAAATTCGTGTATAGAGATTTTAGAGTTAATAATTTCAGAAATACTCTCTGGTATTTTTTGAAAATACATTTCCAAGGGGCCGTTAAAAGTGCTGTTTTGTTTTTTTTCAGTTAAATATTTGTCTAGGTTGGAAAAAAAATTATCTATGCAATGTGTTGTGCATATAGGACATAAATCACATGATGCAAGCGAATTATTTTCTATGCCTACACTTGTATGAGTGTTATTATCAAGGAGTGATAAAACTTTTTGTAAAACATCCACCGTTTTTTGAGTAACATTGTTCAACAATATGTTTATATTTTTTTTACCATTATGCTGTATTTTTTGTGGGCAGGGTTGTTCTTGAAGTAATTTTTCTTGTTGCAATTTGTACTTGTTGAGTGTGTCCTTGGCAATTTCAAGGTTATTTTCGCGGATGACGCTAAAACAATATTGAAAAATAGGTGTTAGGACAGTCATGTTTGTCATAGTTAAACTCTTGAACCCATCAAGTTAAAGTAGCTGTTGAAAAAATATATTAGCCTATACATTAACCAGTGAGTTGCATAGTCAAAGCAATCCTAAGAAAAATTTTTAAGACACCAAAGGCAAGCTGTGTGTTCATAGTATATTGATTGTTCTATTTTTGCAACTATTTTGTTGTAACAAAGTTAAATAATAAAACATTTGCAGCTTCCATGTAAATGTCATATGATTTTGGTGTGTTATACTCGTGGGTTTAATTTTGTAAGACTATTTAGCATATTTCTTTTGAAATTTTGCATATTCATCAGATGTATTAAGATTAAAAAAAGCGTCCTTTAGGCTTTCAGTGTAGGGGATGTGGGTGCGCATGTCTTCGGTTATAACCATGCGTGGTGCACGGATTCCGTCTTCAATGGCCCTTGCAAATAGGGGTAGGGCTTCTACTTCGTATATTGCAATCAAGGCTTCAATATTCTTTGTTT
>CAYJNE010000004.1:0-2517 GCA_964371345.1 uncultured Desulfovibrionaceae bacterium
CTGAACGCAATGTGCAGGGCGTGCTTAAAAATAATGTACGCCATGCCATAAAGCCTCCTTAACTTTTATTATTGTTTGCTTTTTCCTTTATTTCTTTTATGGCCCTTTGTTCTTTTTTGGTGCCTAAACGCTTTTCTTTGCGTACTCTAGTAATATTGCCTAAAATGTCTATGCGGTGTTTGCGCCAAATTCCTTTGTTAATGCTTATTTCAACATTTTTTGGCGATGAAGGCTGATTAAATGGTTTTACCCGTAACTTAGCTCGTGTTCCTCTTATAGAGCTTATATAATAAAAAATAGGCCTCTCCTGTCCTTCCACCTCAAAACTTACAAGGTCATCCTTGGCAAGTGAAAAACAAAAACTGTACTTGCTAGTATCACTCACATCAATCCATTTTTCATACGATGCATTATCCACAATAGCTTTACTGGGTAAAGTATCCGCAAGAAAATCCTGCGCATACAAAGGAACTATATAAAGTTTCGGCCTTTTGCCCTTCTTAGGTACAGCATCACAAAAAATATCAGCCCTGACCATTTCCCCCATAGTTGCCCAGCCTTCATTAATAAAAGCTATGCGCCCTGCTTTTTTAGCTGTTGTCTCATCAATTTCGGTAATAGTCTCCTTATGCGCCGACCCTGTAACAGTATGCCTTTCCATTTGTGACACATGCATAGTTTGTAATTTTTCTGTAATGGCCTCACGCAAAGCGTGGTTTTTTTCAAAAATATCATTGAAGCGATGCTTCATATTGTGTTCATACCTTTTCGCTAAGTTAGAAAGGCAATACACATGCCCCCTTGTAGTACAAGCCACAACTGTAGCATCTACTGCATGGTGAGTATCGTCCTTTTCTCTATCTTTTTCATGCAGACCCCAACTGTAGCGCAATAAAGAAGTAATACTACCAGCAACCACCTGCACTCTTGAAAGCTGATTAATTTCTCTTGCATCGGAAAACTTAAAGTATTTGCGCATATAGTCAGCTACGGCACGAGATGCATAACGCATATCATTTAGATTGCGACTCATAAAGGCTTCTCGGTCTTCATCTGTCAATTGCTTGCGCAAAAGGGTGCGTTTTTTATTCCACGCAAGATGCGGCATAAGGACTTCTACTCTTTGTTCAAATTCTTCCCACTCCTTATCATTAAACCACTCCCTTGGTATACGATTACCTTTTTCTCTATTGGCCTTTGCAGTAACTAACACTTTATTATTGATACTATCGTTAAAAGTACGGCTGAAGGGTAAAATATGATCAACTTCACAATCATCAAAGTGAATACGACTACTTCCACGCTCAAGGCTGATACTTTGGCCTGTATATGGGCATCTACCGCCTTGCTCATTGTAAAGGCGCATTTTTAACACATTGGAAGTATTAACAGCAAAACCGCATTCCATGAGATTTTGCACTGCACGTTCTTTTTGAGATTTAAATGTATTTTGCCCCTGTTGAATTTTTCTTCGTTTTACCTTTCCGTTAGCTATTTCTGTGCCTACTTCTATATGTACAACATCGATATTAGTATACTTTTTTTGTATGGCATTAATCAATTTACGAGTTTGTGCAAAAACTCTGCTAACCACAGGATTGCGTAAAAAATCACCACTATATGGTGGTATATAGGAAGACTTACCTTGTTCTTGTAGTAATTTTATATCTGGCAACATTTCATCTTGTACTGCCTTATCCATGGCTTCATGATGCAATAACCCCCTCATATCTCCGTCTATTAATGGCTCCATATAACGAAGTAAGGTACGCAATGTAGTAAAGCCATAGGTGGCTGTTTCTTTAAATGATAAGCCTAACAAATCGTTTTTTTCTTGCTCGCTAAGTGTTATACCATGGGCTTTTTCAATATGTTCAAAGCCACTCAAACGCTTATCATCTTCTTTTTCGGTACTAAGTAAAAAGGCTAAATCATCTAAAAATAACCGCTGTAAATACATTTCAGACCATTTTTTTCCAAAAACATCCCCAAAAGCCTTGGCACCCCTAAGGCCAGAAACTACTTTTTCTTTGCCTTCTCGTTCATCTCTAATTTTAACGGCATCCACACCTTGCAATTTTGAACCTGTATAATCACATTGATTAAAGGTCATGCCGTGGGCTTGGGCCCCAAGCATTTTGCGCAGTTGCTTGAAAGTTAATTGACCTTTTTTATTATAAATTTCTTCAATCACTTCACTGCATTGAGAGGCAGTAAGAGGCGTAAATTTATTATCTTTATTAACTAAGCGTAAATTATTAACCCTATTTAATATGGCAAAATATTCAGCACTACCACTACATCTAGGGGCGCGCAATTCCTCATTAATAATTGGGCATTTTCCCCACATTTTAAGCATTTTTTCGGCATCATAAGCCCTTTGATGCATAAGCAAATGATCAGCACGTTGCATAAAACTATCATCAATATTATGCCCAAGCTCTTTTTGCTTAGATAAAATCTGCTTTAATTCATCTTGCAACCATTCACGCTTAATACAATAATGATATGCCTTAT
>CAYJNE010000004.1:2617-9692 GCA_964371345.1 uncultured Desulfovibrionaceae bacterium
TGCTTTAATTCATCTTGCAACCATTCACGCTTAATACAATAATGATATGCCTTATTTTTAGGTTCTAAAAAATTATATTCAACCTTCTTGCCACAAGAATCAAAATACTTTGGCCTAGAATCGTCTTTATTATTTATTACCACTTGTTTATGTCTTTTATTATACAAATAATTACGCTGAAATTTCTGCTTTGATAGCCATTCACCAACAGTGCGGCAATTTTCACCTTCCCAATTTCCAAGGCGAGCTATACCTTGTTTAACTGCTCCGCTATCTTCACCGCCTTCATCGCTCTTAGAACTAAAATAAAAACCACGATGCCCTATTATGTGGTAGACAACACGGGCAAGCTGTTTTTCACTTAACTTTTCATCAAGAGCCATTGCTCGCAAACACCACACCGGACGCTCACCTGAAGTATCAAAAAGATATTTATTAAACTCATTACGAGATTGACCTTTAGGTACAAGTCCATAATCTTGCAATAAAAGCCTTACTTGCGCTCTACGCTTCTTACGGCGCTCTAGGGTGCGACGAAGCCGGCGGGCCTCGCCTCTGGATTGTGCATAGCTCTTACCCTTATGGTCTTCACTCTTTGCAAAAGTGCGTACACCTAGGTCAATAATTTCAAAATTTACAATGCCATATTGTGCTTTTTTTGTAGCAGAAAAATCATCTACGAATGGTGCTTCCAATAAATGCACTACACTCCAACCAATAGAAGCTATACCAATATCAAGGCCCAACACTACACGTGATTCTGCCTTTGACATATCATATTGTAATTCATTTGACATAGTAACACTCCTAGTAAAATACTTAACATAGATAACAAAAAATGACTTATTGTGTATAGTTTTGTAAATTATTACATAAAGCAAAAATTTAGGCAACAAATTATACAAAAATAAATATTGACAAACACACAAAACACACTAAAATGAAATTGCAAGTTGTAATAAAGTGAAAATTTTATTTCACTGCGGGGCAGGTATCCCCCTACACTACCACCAACCCTCCTTTTGGAGGGTTTTTTGTGGTCTTACGCTTTTATTTATTGACAATTACAACAAATATGTTTACATTATCTACAAATAAGGAGTAAACATATGCCACAAACAAGTATTAATATACGCATAGATAATGAGCTTAAAAAGCAATTTGAGGCTTTTTGTTCTGACGTGGGAATGAGCATGACTACGGCTTTTTGTATTTTTGCTAAAACGGTGGTAAAGCAGCAAAAAATACCTTTTGAAATTAGCAATGACCCATTTTATAGTGAAGAAAATATACAACGTTTGCGCATGTCTATTGCTCAAATGGAAAGAGGACACATTGTCACTAAAAGTATTGATGAGCTTGTGGGCAAAGAGTAATGGAAATTTCCTTTACTTCTGCGGCGTGGGAAGAGTATTTGCATTGGCAAAGCACTGATAAACGCACTTTAAAGAAAATTCATGCTCTTTTAAAAGATATTGTGCGTAATCCCTATGACGGCATTGGCAAGCCAGAGCCGCTTAAGGGCGAATTTTCAGGTTATTACAGCCGTCGCATAGATGATAAAAATAGACTTGTTTACACTGTTGAAGATGACCGTGTAAGAATTTTCCAATGTGGCACGCATTATAGGGATAAATAGTCCCAACTTTTCCCCCTACCGCAAGGCTTTGATAATGCCTTGTGCGGTGGGGGTTTTTACAATTTGCCCATTAACAACCACGGCAGGGAATTGTTTTACATCATATTCCTTGGCGGCGGTAACTGCTTGAAACATATTCACATTGCCAGCATCAAAGGCGTATTTGCTTATGAATGAGTGGTCTTGGTTGGTGAGGGGCGGCTTTAACATGGATAAGTAGCTGTATAGTATGGGATAATCCTTTTTATTAGCCGTGGCGTCATATTCATATTTGAAGGGGCGGTTAATGCCCTTAGCCCGCAATGCTTGTTTAGTTTCGTTCCAGCGGTGCAAGGAATAGTTAAAATAATCCATGGCATAGGCTGGCCTTGAATGTGCTATCCAAATGCCACCGCCCATGAGTTCTGTGCCGTATTGCTCTGTATTTTTTGAAAAAACTACAATTTTACTGTTTTGAATATCCATGCTTTTGGCGGCCTGCACCACTTCGGCCCATACTCCCTCACTTTTGGGCGAGGCATAGTCAAGAAACACAAGCACTTCACCCTTAGCCAGTGCATTACCAAATACCAGCGGATAAAGTTCTTGCTTCCAATATCTTCTGTGCTTAGCTTCATCTTGCAAGCTTAGGCCCTTGCCGCCCATGGATTTGGCAATTTCCTTATCATCGCCTTTTAAGGCTTGGGTGGGTAGTCGCTCATGCATATAGGGGTTGAAAAGATTTGCTTCACCAGCAAGGCTCTCACTAGCTAAAAAAACACAAAACACCATAAACCACACTAACTTGCGCATATTTTATCCATTTTATTAATAGTTTTTTGCAAGTGCGACATCCAAATATCAATAAATCCGCTATATTCTGCTATGCCGTGTAATACTGGTATGCACTCATGCCCATTGGCCTCAATGCGGCTTAGCCAAGAGTCTGCATCCTTTCCAGCCATATCATTTAGTGCGTGTTGCCCCACTACGGACAACAAAGGCATAAGCCAAACTTTTTTGCAATGCTCAATTTTTGGAAGGATTTGCTCCAAGGTAATGGCCCCATTCATAGTGCCAACGTGCACGCTAGCATCCTTACTGTACACGGCGTGGGCCAAGTCTTCATAGCGTTGTACGGCCTTATGCACTGCGCCATGACCCATGAGTACCACAGCATCACCTTGCCCCCGCTCAGCAGGAAGGTGCTTAATCACGGCTAAAGCCGCCGCCTCAATATCCTGCTTAGACGACAACAAAGGCTCGCCCACAAAGACCTGCATGCCATATTCATCTATTATCCACTGCACATCTTCAAGTAAGGCTGAATATTCACTGCCTGGTATGGTTTGCAAGGGTTGAACAGCCACGTGAGTATATTTTTCAAAGCACATTTTTTGTAGAGCCTTACGCACAGAATCCCGCTTAATGCGGGCTTGGGCAAGCCTTTCGCGTAAAATTAATGAAGTGAAGGCCCAGCGCAAAGCAATACCAGAAAAGCGCGTGCGTACAGCCATATCAAAAGATTTTAGGGTATTTTCCCCTTGCGGATTGCTTGAGCCAAAGGCGGCTAGGAGTATTCCTCGTTTCATGGCTTATTCTAACCATTTTCACGCACTCAAGGCAAGCTCTGTATGTGTAAGTTAAAAAAATACTAATATTTCAAGTTAATATTAAATGCATTGACCCTTTGGCAGTAGCAAGATATATACATATGGCTCTGCTTTAACAGTGGAGCCTGGAGGAGTGATGAAGAAAAAGGCCCTCGTATTTGGCGGACGTACCGGACTTCTTGGCCAAGCTTTAATGCGTGTACTCATGGCACATGGGTGGCAAGTTGAAGCTGTGGGCAGAAATGACGGTGACTTGCTCAATATATCCTTTATCGAACGAAAAATTGATGAGTTCCGCCCAGATCATATATTTAATACAGCGGCTTGGACACAAGTTGATAATGCAGAAGATAATGAACGGGACGCCTTTGTATGGAATAGAGCCCTGCCTGCATCCCTTGCGCAAGTGGCAAAAGCGCACTCCCTACACTTAATACATTATAGCACCGATTTTGTTTTTTCTGGCAATCAATCCCAATGCTATACCGAAGATAACCCCACCGACCCCACCTCGGTGTATGGGCGTACCAAACTTGCTGGTGAACAGGCCATTATGGAACTAGCACCAGATAATAGTTGCATATTGCGCACAGCTTGGCTTTTTGGGCCTGGGCGTAAAAATTTTATCACAACTATTTTAGACGCTTGTAACGATAAAGATGAATTATCAGTGGTGCATGACCAAATTGGATCACCCACATATTCCATAGATCTTGCCTTATGGAGTATGCTTGTAGCAGAACAGCACCTTACGGGCATCTATCACGCTGTAAATAGCGGGCGGGCCTCTTGGTGTGAGCTTGCTTGTGAGGCCGTTTCCATTGCCGAGGCTTCATGTCGCATAAGCCCCATTGCCTCTGCAGATTGGCCCCAAAAAGCAGCACGCCCTTCATTTTCTGTACTAAATACTACAAAGCTATCTGAAGCTTTGAACATAACCCCTCGTTCTTGGCCTCAAGCCCTTAGAGATTACATCTTTAGCGAATGCCTTAATCGTGACAAAATTGGCGCGTAAAACTAACCATTATCGGTACTTATATGAAAAAAATTTTAATCATCACCCTTGCGATTTTTGCTTGCCTCACCTCTCATGTTAAGGCCATACCCACGTCCCCTGAAGCCCTGAAAAGCATCGCCCAAAAGCTTATTAACACCAATGTTCCATATGGCAGCATAAGCTCTTTTTATAAACCAGATGTTGTAACCGTCATGGCGGCAGATTTAAAAATGAATGGCGATGAGCCTGTTTTTATTGTGGATTATCCCGAAGGCCCACGCATATACCCACAGCGCATCATGGTTTGGCATCAAGTTGCCAATGAAGTGTTTGGCAGAAATGCCTACGCACTCACCTATTGCCCCGTAACAGGAAGCATGGCCGCCTATAATAGCACGCTTGATAATGTTCAACTTAGATTTGATGTGGACGGTAAAGTTTATGACGGCAATAGCATATTAATTGACAGAAATACTGGCAGCTTATGGCTGCAAACCTTGGGCATGGCCTTTCAAGGCCCATTAACTGGCAGAGGCTTGCCCATTGTGCCCGTCTACTGGACTACGTGGAATAAGGCCAAAAGCGTTTACCCCAATGCCCCCGTGCTCACCTCACCAAGGGGAAGCCGTAAGCCCTACGGGCGTGACCCATACGGCAACTATCTGAAAAAAGGTACATATTATGATAATGACATCCTAGCCTTCCCCGTACAATACACTGACTTAAAATTACCATATAAAAATCAAATTGTTGGGCTTGAACTTAGTGGCTTCAGACTAGCCATTGACGTGGCCTATATAAAAAAGGAAGGGGCGGTTAACTTCTTCTTGGGCGATAGCCCACTCTTGGCTGTGTATGACACAAGGCTTGGCGTGGTGCGTATTTTTAATCGCCATATTTGGGATAAGCCGTCACTATTTATAATGCAAAATGGACTACTTATAGACATTGGTACCAAAACAACATGGAACACATCCACAGGCCAAGCCATGCAAGGCAATATGGTGGGAGCCACCATGCAACAATATTTTGGTGTATATAGTATGTGGTTTAATTGGTTTAATATTAATCCAGAAACCTATCTTATTCCAGGCCCAGGCGAAGTGCCTAAGAATATGCTACATTTAAACCCATTACACCAAACGCAATAACATTGAATATTAGTTATTTACCCACTAGACTGGCATTTTGAGCTTTGTTTTTATAATAACCGTAAAGTGTTATACCGCCAGACAAAGCTAGAGCCGAATATGTAAAGCTCGTATCTGCGGTTATGGCACCATAACACCCTATTATTCCACCTAAAATAATGGCTACACAGGCAAAGTATGGCTGTATGCTACGCCTATCTGACAGCATGAGTGCCACAAATACAGGCACCACAACGCCGCAAGCAAATACATCATATGCCATTAACAAAAAGCCTAAAATCCCCTTACCCCACAAGCTGAGTAAAGCCCCACAAATACCCAACAAAACTGCGCATTTTCTTGCGACATTGGTTTTACTATTTTGTAAAATATCATAAGAAAGTACGGCACTTGCAACCACAAGACAGGTATCCGCAGAAGAAACAATGGCTGAGAGCAATGCAAATGATGCCAATATAAATAACCACGGAGGCATTACATCTGAAAAAATACTTGTAAGTACCATATCTTGCGAGGTATTGGCAGGAATAAGCCCCTTAGCCGCAAGCCCGATACATACAATCAAACAAGCCGCAATGCCTAAGCCCATTACTGCAATAATTCCACCCCTCTTGGCGGTCTTTTCGTCTTTGGCGGATAATACACGACTAAATAGCATGGGGCAAACCACATAATTTGCACCCACAATAATTAAATAATAAATAAGCTGTGTTACAGTAAATTGCTCATTAACAATTTCAATCTTACTTGCAGAAATCCAAGTAGGATTAACACTATTTAGCCAATAGAGCAAAATGCACAAACAAATAGCAATTATAAGTGTTTGCACCCTATCAAGGCGCATAATAACTCTCTGCCCGCCAAGGCTGTGTAAGGTAATGAATAAAAATCCAAGCCCCAAGGCCATGTATACATTAATATCAAAACCTGCAAAGGATAATAATGAGGAAAGAAGCGTACTTATGGCAGAAAATTGCGCCGCTAAAATAGCCAACCAAGCAATTACAATAATAAATGAAGCAAGAAAGCGGGCTTCTTTACCAAGTATGATGCCGATTAAATGAGGTAATGTATAAGCATTTGTTTTTCTAACCTTTTCAGCCAAAAAAAGCGATAATATCACAAGGCCAAAGCAGCCAGAGCCCAACCACCAAAAGGCAGGCGTGCCCACCACAAAGGCCATGCCAATCATACCAATGGTAGCAGACGCTCCAACGGAGGATACAATAATAGATAAGCCCACAGATAATGCCGAGGAAGATCGCTGATTTAGAAAAAAATCATCCTGTGTAAGCTTGGATTTTGAAAGGGTTGCCCAAGCCAATAATCCAGCGTAGGCCACCAGTAATACGATTACCATTTTATATTCCTAGTTCAATAACACACTAAATATATTAATAAATCAACTCAACAAAACCACTTGCCCTGCCCCACCAAGCACAGTGCGGCGAGTGTGAATTCCATAACCCATATGGCGTAAAAAGCCTTCTAGTGCACCTAAGCGTATAAAATCTTTATAATTTTTATAGTGTTCACCACCAACCATACATTCAACTGCATGAGCAGTAAGACTTGCTAAAGTGTATAAATTGCGTTCTGCCAAGCAATAATCTGCAATGATTACACGCTCAGATACTCGATAAAGCTCTCGTACACAAGCCATGGCAACATCTAGCGGCATGGCATGCAAAGCCAT
>CAYJNE010000004.1:9792-15399 GCA_964371345.1 uncultured Desulfovibrionaceae bacterium
TTAAAGTAAAACTTTAACAAACCACCAGCACCACAACAACAATCTAAAAATATTTCAGGCTCTTGTATACTTATTAGTGATAGAACTTCTGCTCGTAAATTTTTTAATACTGGGCCAAGTAATGGCTCGTAAAAACTTGCGGCTTTTAATGAAAACATAATTTAATTATCCCAACTGTTTTAGTATATTTAAAATATATTTTTTAGCATGCTGGACTGGTTCATCATTGGGTACATCTTGCAAAATACTTTCTAAGTAGTTTGATTTTGCAAGGGCATTTTTAGTGGTTTCAAAATGTAATTCATGCAACCATGACCCAAGTAACAACTTAAAATCATTCACATACACAATGTCAGCATATGAAGCCAAGCGGTGCTCAAGTATTGCTTTAATAATGTTTTCAGACCAAGCCTTGGGGTCGTCCTTGGCGTAAAATGTTACAGCACTATCGCTACCCTCTTTATCTGAAAAATGCTCGCACATTACGCGCAAAATATCTAATTTATCCGCATCTCGCAAGGCAAGCGTAATTAGCCTAATATCTTCTGGAACTGCACTTGGAATGCTAAAGCGATTATGCATGGACACAGCCGCAAAAACTTGTGTGCGTGTGGATTTATCTTCTCCATTAAGCCAGCCTTGCTCTTTTAGTATTTTTACACCCAAAAGCCCGTGGTTGGTTGAATGTGCGTCCTTAAAGGTGCGCCAACGCTTAAACTGCTCAAAGCGGGCCACATCATGAAACAATGCCGCCAAAAGACAAGCTCTAGCATAGGGGGCAAGCGTTTCTTCCAAAACGAGTTTACGCATATGTGCAAGCACTGCTTGTGAATGTATTACTTTAAGTTCTAACATGGCCCGTTGATGTTTTTCTTGCTCGCAAAAGGCTTGGGCGTAGGTTAAAAACTGCTTTTCATAGTTAGAAATATCCGTGTTCATGCGCTTTGTATACGCCTTTGCATGACCCTGCACAAGCTAAAGCCTCACAAATAAAAATGATTTTAATATCACCTTATAATAACATAACTTTATGAAAAGTTTACAAATGTTATTGCCATGCGCACAGATGTAATGTATTTTTAGAGGTGGATATTTTATATCAAACAAAATAAGGGATATTTATGAATTTTACAAAAATGTTTAATATTTTTGCAATGTTTTGTCTTATTTATACACTAAGTACTGGAATTTCTTATGCGCAGCTGGTGCCAGTGGATTATAACAACTATGCCCATGTAGAAACTGACCTTACCATGCACAGAGTTTTGAAGACAACCAAGGGCGTAAACCAATGGGTGCACATCAAACAACCTACCCCCATTGAAAATCAAAAAATTATTCGCATGAACCGTGACACCCTCTACAGCATTGCAGTGGTTGACGTGCGCAAAGGTGCGAGCATTACCATTCCAAAAGCAGACAAAAGATATATATCCATAGCAGTTATAAACACTGACGGCTATACAAATATGGTAAAGATTGGCGGAGGCAAGTACGACCTAAATAAGGACAATGTTGGCACAGATTACGCCCTAATTATTATGCGTATTTTTGTGGATTCCAACAGTACCGAGGACATAAAAGCCGCCAACAAACTCCAAGATGAATATAAAATTGAAGCTAAGAGCAGCATTGCACTGCCTGTAACATCTTGGAATATGAACAATTATAACGAAGTTTATAAGTCTCTATTGAGCTTATTTAAGGTTGCCAAAAGTGCACATGATATGTTTGGGCCCAAGGACGAAGTTGACTCTGTGTACTTTCTCATTGGTTCTGCTGGTGGATTTGGAGGTTTGCCTAGCAAAAACGCCGTATATTACAACTATAACGCACCAAAAGATAAAGCAAATGCCTATCAAATGGTCTTAAAAGATGTTCCTGTTAATGCTTTTTGGTCATTTACAGTTTACAATAAAGACGGGTACTTATTTGAATCTGAGCATGGTGTTTCTAACATTAATAGCAGTACGGCTAAAGCCAATACTGACGGCTCATACACGCTTTATTTTGGGCAATGCCAAGAGTATAAGGAAAATTGCCTTGGAATAGAGGAAGGTTGGAATGGTATCTTGCGCCTATATGAGCCCAAGGACAACGTAAATTCATGGGAACTGCCAAGTATTACCCCCATAACCAAGTAGATTTATGTCAGAATTTGTACACTTACATTGTCATACGGAGTTTAGCCTCCTAGATGGCGCAATTAAGCTTAAGGATTTATGCCAAAAAGCTAAGGACCAAGGCATGCCAGCGGCGGCCATTACCGACCACGGCAACCTTTTTGGTGCAACACTTTTTTACCAACAATGCAAGAGTGTTGGCATAAAACCCATTATCGGCTGCGAGGTCTACGTTTGCCATGACCATACAGACCGTGAATCAGAGCTTGCCAGAAGACGGCACCACCTCATATTACTTGCCAAAAATAATGAGGGATACCGCAACCTTATAAAGCTGGTTACGCATGGATATTTAAACGGATTTCACTATAAACCACGGGTGGATAAGGAGTTATTAAGGCAATATTCTTCAGGCCTTATAGCACTTTCTGCTTGCATTGCTGGCGAAATTCCAAGGGCTATATTGGCGGGTGATATGGATAAAGCCCTTGCATTAACTCAAGAATATTCAGACATTTACCCCGACAATTTTTATCTTGAATTGCAAGCCAATGGCTTAAAAGAACAAGATATTGCCAATGCAGGCCTTATGGAAATTGCCAAGCAAACGGGCATTCCCCTTGTGGCTACCAATGATTGCCACTACTTAAATGCAGACGATGTGGACGCCCACGACCTTCTTTTATGCATACAAACCCAAACTACGATTGATGACCCCAAGCGAATGCGCTTTGAAACTAGGGACTTATACTACAAAACCGTGGAAGAAATGGAAAAGGATTTTAGCCACGTTCCAGAAGCCCTTAGCAATACTGTACGCATTGCCAATGAATGCAATGTGGAGCTTACCTTTGGGGAACATTACTTCCCCGTATATGAAGTGCCAGAAGGCATGACGCCAGCAACGGAATTTCGCCGCCTAGCTGAGGAAGGGCTTAAAAAACGCCTAGACCAGCACCCTGATGCAGATAAAATTGACCACAAAATGTACCAAGACCGCCTACAATGGGAGCTTGAAGTCATATTGGACATGGGCTTTCCTGATTATTTTCTCATTGTGCAAGACTTCATTAACTGGGCGAAAAATAATGGTATTCCTGTAGGGCCAGGACGTGGGTCTGCCGCTGGATCCTTAGTGGCTTGGGCTTTACGCATCACCAACCTTGACCCCATACCATATAATTTACTTTTTGAACGTTTTTTGAATAATGAGCGTGTTTCTCTGCCTGATATTGACGTGGACTTTTGCGAACGCCGCCGCGGGGAAGTCATACGCTATATGGTTGAAACATATGGAGAAGACTCCGTTGCCCAAATAACAACCTTTGGTAAAATGAAAGCCAAGGCCGTGGTACGTGATGTGGGGCGGGCCCTTGGCATGAGCTTTGCGGAAACTGACCGCATAGCCAAGCTTGTACCAGATGACCTAAAAATGACCGTGCAAAAGGCCATTAATGAAGAGCCAGAGCTAAAAAATCTTTATAATTCAGATACTCAGATAAAAAGACTTTTAAACACATCCCTACGCCTTGAGGGGCTTTCTCGCCATGCTTCAACCCATGCGGCGGGGCTTGTTATATCTGACAAGCCCATGACCGAATATTTACCGCTTTATAAGGGTAAAAGAGGCGAACTTGTTACACAATTTGACATGAAAATGGTTGAAAAAGTGGGCCTTGTTAAGTTTGACTTCTTGGGCCTTAAAACCATGACTTTAATTCAAGACACCTTAGACGCCATTGCCCACCAAGGTAAGGAAGTTCCTGATTTAGACACACTAAGCCTTGATGATACAGCCACTTATGAGCTTTATGCCCGTGGTGATACTGACGGTATTTTTCAGGTGGAAAGCTCAGGTATGCGCCAATATTTACGTCAATTAAAACCGTCTTGCTTTGAAGATATTATCGCCATGCTGGCCCTGTATCGCCCAGGGCCGTTGGGCTCAGGCATGGTTGAGGAATTTATCAAGCGCAAACATGGGCAGGTTAAAGTAACCTACCCTCATGAATCGCTTAAAGATTGCTTGCGTGATACTTATGGGGTTATTGTATACCAAGAGCAAGTAATGCAAATTGCGCAAATAATTGCAAAATATACCCTTGGAGGAGCTGACCTCTTGCGCCGTGCCATGGGTAAAAAAGACCCCGCTGCCATGGCTAAGGAACGCTCAACCTTTGTAAGCGGTGCTACTGATAACAATATTGCAGACACAACTTCCAATGAAATATTTGACCTTATGGAAAAGTTTGCCGAATATGGTTTTAATAAATCCCACTCGGCGGCCTATGCCCTAATTTCATACCATACAGCTTACTTAAAAACACACTTTAAGGTTGAATTTATGGCGGCCTTACTCACCTCTGAAATGGGCAACCAAGATAAATTATTAAAATACGTTGCGGCCTGTAAAGATTTGGATATTGATGTGCTTCAACCCTCTGTTAATGAGAGCCTGCGCGAATTTTCTGCCCATGATGCCGCCGTTGTTTTTGGGCTTGGTGGTATTAAAAATGTGGGGGATGAAGCCATACGCGAAATTGTGGATTCCCGCAAAGAAGACGGCCCCTATAAATCCTTGCTTGACCTTACCTGTAGGGTAAATTTGCGAAAAGTTACCAAGCGAGTTTTGGAATCACTCATTAAAGGCGGGGCTTGTGATTGCTTTGAAGTTAGCCGTGCGGCCATGCTTGCGGCCCTTGATGTGGTGGTGGCAAAAGCTCAGAAAAAGGCTAAGGATAAAGCCCTAGGCCAAGTTTCACTGCTAGCCATGGCCCCGCAAGTAGAACAAGCCACACCAGGCATTGGCTTTGATTGCCCTGAAGCAAGCACACCTGAAATGGATGATGATGAAAAATTACGCAGTGAAAAGGAAGCCTTGGGCTTTTTCTTAACCAGTCACCCACTATTACCATTTCGCAAAGAAATTGAACGCTTACGCCTTACCCCCTTGGAAGAAGTTAGGGAACTTTTCCCCGGTAGTGAAGTGCGCATAGCAGTGCTTGTCACGGCCTTAAAAGAGGTTGTCACCAAGAGCAAGGGCGAGCGTATGGCCTTTGTAAATATTGAAGATTTAACCGCTCATGCTGAAGTTACATTCTTTCCAAGGGCCTATGCCGAGTATAGGGAATTATTAAAATCTGACCAACCCATACTCTTAGAGGCAAGGCTTGATAGCCGTGATGATAATTTTAATAGCAATGATGACGGTGAAAATGACGAAGCCCCACGGGAAATCAAGCTACTTGGGCAAAAAGTCAGGCCCCTTGAGCAAGCTTGTAATGAAAATCAAAGCCCCATACGCATAAATATTCCTCCAAATTTACTTGATAAAGAAAGCATGCTCGCCTTGCGTACCTTGCTTGAAAAGCATAAGGGCTCAGTCATTGCCGAGGCCCAGCTTGCCCTTGACGGCTATTATTGCTTACTTGAGCTTGGGCACGGCTACAAGGTACAACCTAGCCCACTACTTGAGGCCGACTTA
>CAYJNE010000004.1:15499-26124 GCA_964371345.1 uncultured Desulfovibrionaceae bacterium
ATATGAAAAAGAAAATCTGGCAATTAACAGTGCGTTCTGAATTTTGTGCAGGCCACGCTTTACGCCACTATGAAGGCAAGTGCGAAAATATGCATGGGCATAATTTTGCTGTGGAGGCAGTTATTCAAGGTGAAAAGCTTGATAATAATATTGAATTTTTAATAGATTTCAAAGTATTAAAACAAGAATTGAAGGAAGTTTTAAACAAACTTGACCACCGTTTACTTAATGAAACCCCACCCTTTGATAAAATAAATCCCACTTCCGAAAATCTTGCGCAATATATTTATGAGCACATGGAAGTAGCCTTGCAAGAATATGGCGTGCAAATGCATAGCGTTACAGTTTCTGAAAAAAGTGCGCAATCAGCCACATATATGGAAATTGAGGTATAAATTAACTAAACCTTAAACTCTTTAGGTGTAAGAAAAACCCTAAACGCAAAGCCAAAAGACCCAAAATTATTTGTAAAAAACCATTACAAAACAAAAGCCACCACGCTTCATCCTGTATAAAAATATAAATTTCGAATATGTATGATGAAAATGTCGTAAAAGACCCCATAAAGCCTGTGAGTAATATTTTCCTGCCCTTAGCTATGGGCCATAAAAACCCAAAACCTAAACACCCAAGAATATTAACAATAAACACGCCCCACACCAATGCATCTTGTGAGTACCAGCCCAAAGACCAAAGTATAGCATAACGCGACCAAGCACCTAATATACCTGCTAAAGCAAAGGTCATGATTTTATTGATTTCTTGCATATGCCCCACTAAAAGTAAGTTAATACTTTGTAATACAAGCCTTATTTAATGTAAAGCGACACTATTTTTTGATAAAACCACCTTTTGACATTGACAGAATAGACAAAGTTGATTATTATGAATTAGGTTTATTTTGTTTTAATTTTACATATAATGAGTATTGCTAAACTTTAATATTTACTTTTCAAACTACATATAAAACCGAGGAACAACATGCAATTACAACTCTGGGGCGTACGTGGTTCTACTTCTGGCAGTTGCGTAACATCAGCCCGTTACGGCTGCAACACGTCCTGCTACTCCGTAAGCACAGATAATGGGCCCCATATTATACTTGACGCAGGTTCAGGCCTGCGCAAGCTTGGTAACTGGATAAAGGATAGTACACACACTAAAGAGTGCGCTATTTTTCTAACACATAGTCACTGGGATCATGTGTCTGGTCTTCCATTTTTCATCCCCCTATATAATGAAAATTGGAATATCACCATCTACGCACCTGAATCCATAGGCGGCATTGGCCCAGACGAATTTGTTAACAGCCTGTTTTCTTCCACATTTTTTCCAGTCACTTGGGATCAACTAGCCAGTAAAAGGCGTATAGTTGCCCTAAAAGACATGCAAAAAATTGACCTAGGTAACGGCACCATTGTATCCGTGCACGAAACCAATCACGGCGGTGATGACGTAGATGGTCTATATTCCTGCGCATTTAGGGTAGAAAAAGACGGAAAAAGCATTTTCTACAGTGGTGACCATGAACTAGGGCCAGACCCAGACAGCCTTGACCGTAACAGCTCATTTTTTCAAGGTTTACGTGGGGTTGATATAGCCATTCTAGATTCACAATACACCCTTGATAATTACATGAAACATCAAGGCTGGGGACACTCTGCCATTGACCAATGGCCGCCCATAGTACACGAGCTTGGTGTAAGGGTATTCATGCCCACGCACTATGACCCCTCCTATGATGACGACCTCATTGACGACATCAGCATGAGGCTTATTCAAGACGACCCACGCACCAAGGAAGTGCTAATTACAGCCTATGAAGGCTTGATGATAGATTGCTCACAGCAGGTTAACAGCAGTGAAAGTATGCACGCTGCACCTGACATTGAAGAATGCAACGATTGCCAATTTGCATCGGAGCTTTTGGATATTCCTGACATGAGTACGGTTTTAGACCAACTACTTTTACGTGCAAGAAAAATATCCCGTGCTGATGCTGGCACCATATACTTGCTTGAAGATGACGAGTTGGTATTTTCATATTCACATAACGACACATTATTCACCAGTTCGCAATCATCACGCCAGCAGTACTTAAATGCTCGCTTGCCCATAACCCCTGCATCCATTGCAGGCTACATTGCAAGCACACAAAAGATATTGAATATCAATGATGTGCGCAACTTACCAAAGGATGCACCCTATACATTCAACCGTGCATTTGACGATGCTACGGGCTACCGCACTGTATCCATTTGTGGCCTGCCCATTTTTTCACAGCGTGGCAAACTCCTTGCTGTAATGCAAGTTATTAATGCCATGCGTGACGGTGTGCCCGTACCATTTACCATTTCATCTGAATCCTTACTGCGTAAGCTTTGCCAAGCGGGAGCACAAGGCATTGAACAAGCCATAAACACCCGCGACATGCTCTTACGCTTGCTAGAAACAGCAAGAATGCGTGACCCAACAGAAACTGGCCCTCACGTATTCAGAGTTGGTGCTATGGCTGCGGAATTATATCACCATTGGGCGGAAAAGCGTGGTGTTGATATGCTAGAAATTAACGACACCAAATCACACTTGCGCCTTGCCTCCATGCTCCATGACGTGGGTAAGGTAGGCATTTCTGACCAAGTGCTTAAAAAGCCTGGGCCGTTTACCTTTGAAGAGCGCGAAATCATGCAAAAGCACTGCGCCATTGGTGCGGCAATCTTTAAGGATACTAGCAGTACCCTTGATAGGCTTGCCTCAAGCATTGCCTTGCACCACCACCAACGCTGGGACGGCAAAGGCTATTGCGGAGACCCCAATCAGCCAATCCTTGAGGGAGAGGACATCCCCTTTGAGGCTCGCATAACGTCCATTGTAGACGTGTTTGACGCGCTACTTGCACCACGTTGCTACAAAGACCCCATGCCACTGGAAAGGGCTCTTGATATTATTAAAAAAGATTCAGGAACAGCCTTTGACCCATACATGGTAGACGATTTCTTAGAAATATTAGACACCATGCTCGCCATTCAAGAAAAGTACAAAGACGAGCCAATGGAAGAAGAAATATAAGAAAACATTACATAAAATAGCAAAAGCCCCAGTACATTGTCTTTGTATTGGGGCTTTTTTTTTTACACATAATATAACACTACAGCAAAACCAAAATCACATTAAAAAAAACTTTACAACTATTTGTATATATAATATATTCACCCATGGAAGTCACTACAATACCATTACATTAGCAAGGAAATGACATGAAATTCAATAAAAAACAAATATTTACATTATTGCTTCTTGCGGCATTTATTTACTGTACTCCTGCCAAAGTGTTAGCGCAACCAGTTACTTTAGAAGACACTTTGCGCTTTGCTTTTGAGTATGCCCCCAATGTTAAGGCTGCCCAAGAAGCAAGACAACAATCTGTACACAACGTACGCGCTGCCGAAGCTGGGTACTACCCAACCATTGGTATTTGGGCAGGAACTGGTGTTGAAGTAAATGATAATGTGTCTACCCGTATAGAAGGTGCCTCTGGCGACCTTGTACAAGATATTAATGTGGGGCTAACACTTAGCCAAACTCTTTGGCAAGGTGGAAACACCGCCGCCAACGTGCGTATGCGTAACGAAGAAGTGAACTACCGTGCTTGGCTACTTATGGACAGTGCCAACTCCCTTGCCTATTCAGCCGTTAGTGCCCACGCAGATGTTATCCGCCGCCGTATTCTTGTTAAATTAGCTAAGGACAACGTGGCTGAAAACCAACGTATTCTCAATATGCTTAGAACTCGTTTTCAACAAGGTCTTTCCAGTGAAGGCGATGTTGACTTGGTTCTCGGTCGTCTTAACCGTTCTAAAGCCACATTAAGCTTACATGAACAAGCTCGCGAATCTGCATACGCAGCCTATACCAAGGTAACTGGTCAGCCAGTTCCTCTGCAGATGGCTGACGTTGCCATGCCCAATCGCGTATATACCAACGAAGACGAAGCCAGAAACGTTAGTGTTGATAAAAATATTCGTATTCAAGCAGACCTTGCTGCCATTCGCAATGCTCTTGCAGAAAAAGATGTTGCTGGCTCTAACCTATCACCACGCATTAGCCTTGACGCAGGGCCAAGTTTTTCCAACCAAAGCTATCAGGGTGTTAACCATTCAACATCTTGGGTAGCAGCACTTAATATGAACTGGGAAATATATAGCGGCGGTAGAGACGTTGCAGTCATTAAAGGCGTTGCCGCCAAGGTGCGTCAACTTCGCCACGCCCTGCACGAAACCATGGACCTTGTTAATCAAGAGCTTATGGCCACATTTTCTTTATCCAGACGCTCCCTTGAGCAAAGCAAACTCTATGCTCAAGCTGCCATTAGCTCCGCACGTGCTAAAGCCAACTATATGACTCAATTTGAAGTGGGCCAAAAGGATTTGTTATCTATCCTTGATGCCGAGGGCGAGTTCTACTTCAGTGCCACTGAGCGTGAAATTCGTAAGGTTGACGCATTGCTTGGGCAATATCGTATTCTAGCACTTACTGGCGAACTCCTTAGCGTAGTTGGTGTAGACCGTGCCGCACTTATAGTCGACACATCTAAAGATTCCCCGTCTATGTTACCTTGGAGCTTTGCACCTTCAACCTTAGATACTCGCGAAGCCCTAGAGGGAACAACGCTTACAAAATAATGAAACAAACTTATTCTTGGTTTTGGGGGGTGCTAGCTCGCTATGCACCCCTTTATGGGCATGTACTTGTGGCCTCGTTGGTTGTTAACCTACTAAGCCTCTCCATGCCCCTTTTTGTTATGAATGTGTACGACCGCATTGTACCCAACAATGCTTTTGAAAGCTTGTGGGTACTAGCCATTGGCGTAATCATTGCGGCTTGCCTTGACTTTGCCCTACGCATCGCCCGTGTTCATTTTGTAGACTCAGCGGGACGTAACGCCGACATCAGGTTACAAAGCATGTTCATGGAAACCCTCATGGATGTTCGCTTTGACACCCTACTTAAGCAAAAAGAAACTAGCTCCGTTGGGGCCATTGTTTCAAGAGTGCGTGAGCTTGAATATGTACGAGAATTTTTAGGCTCATCCACAATTCTTGCCATTACAGACTTACCATTTATACTACTTTTTATACTGCTTATATTCTACATTGGCGGTACTGTTGGCCTAATTCCCCTACTTGCAATCCCCATACTTCTTGCTTGCTCCATGCTAGTGCAAAACAATTTTGAAAAAAATTCACATAACCAAATGCAGGCCAATGCTCAAAAGCAATCATTTTTAACCGAAGTTATTAGTAGTTTAGAAACTGTGCGGGTTACCCGTATGGAAAAAACCATAGCCAAGCATTGGGAACGCAACGTAGCAAACACAGCTGACGCTACCATTAAGGCCCGTTTTTACTCAAGCATCACATCATATAGTATGGTGGTCTTTAATATGGTGTTGTCAGTATCATTGGTCATACTTGGCGTTTACCGTATTTCTGAAGGCCTTATGACCACAGGTGGGCTTATTGCTTGTGTTATCCTTTTTGGTCGCTGTGCAGCACCCATGAACGCACTGGTGAATATTTTATCCAACTTTCAAAAAACTCGCATGGCCCTTGACCAACTAAACACTTTATTAAGCTTTCCTTCTGAAAATCCAAAAACACTAGAGCTTGACCAACCCCTACCCCAAAACTCCCTCGCTGTACCATTAATTTTTGAGCGAGTTAGCTTTAGTTACCCAGGCCACAACATACAAACAACAGCCCTTAAAGATATTAGCATGACCATACCCCCAAAGGCCAAGGTTGGTTTTTTAGGTGCATCTGGTTCAGGTAAATCAACCTTAGCAAGGCTTTGCGCAGGGTTATATTTACCCACCGAGGGCCGTGTAATGCTTGGCCCGTTGGATATGCGCAATGCACCTTTGCGCCCATATCGTAATAAATTGGGCTTCTTACCCCAAGAAATACGTATTTTCCGCGGCACTTTGCGCCAAAATATCGCCATGGCGTGGCCTTATGACAGCGTTTGTGACGAAGAAAATTTAATGCAAGCCGCAACACTGGCTGGCGTTATGGATTTTGCCTCAGAGCATCCCCTAGGGCTTGACATGCCCATAGGTGAAAATGGTACAGGATTATCAGGCGGACAAGCTCAATCTGTTGCACTCGCCCGCGCACTACTTGGCAATCCGCATACACTTATTCTTGACGAGCCCTCAGCGCAAATGGATATTGCATCAGAGTTTCGACTTGTTAGCAGACTAAAACCCTATCTTAAAGATAAAACAGTTATTATTTTAACGCATAAAATCACCATGCTTAACTTAGTTGACCGAGTTATCTCCCTACAAAAAGGCGGTATACATTGGGAAGCAAGCACAGAAGATGCCATTAAGCAAATAAAAGAACACCATAAAGCCATGGCTCAGCAGTCCATAAAAAAGAATGATGATAAATAAAGATAAAATCAAAGCATTAGCGACGCAAATTAAAGAGAATTTGCCCACCCGTTTCATACCTCAAGGGCTTGATATTAATGTATCAAAAAAGTCCGTCTACTTGGTATGGTTTAGTGCGGGTGCCGTTTTTATATTGTTTATTTGGGCAGCTTTAGCTGAGCTTGACCAAACAGCACGGGGCATTGGGCAAGTGGTGCCTTCTCAAAGGGTACAGCTCATCCAAAACCTTGAGGGCGGCATAATACAAGAAGTTCCAGTACGTGAAGGGCAAATAATCGAAAAAGACACCGTGGTTATGCGCATTGATAACGAAAGTGCTGGCAGCCAATATCGTGAAGCTTTGGTTCGTATTCTTGAGCATGAGGCAAGTATTGCTCGCCTTGAGTCCCTAATAAATGACACTGAAGTGGTTTACCCTGAATCTGTTATGGCTGAGCCTGACCTTGTTAAACGCCAAAATGCACTACTTAGAGCGGGCAAAACTCAACGTAGTGCTGAGCTTGACGTTTTAGCCCTACAAGTGGAAGCAAGACAAAGAGAGCTTGCAGAAAAAGAAGAAGCTAAAACACAAGCCCTCACAAGCCTTGCCCTTACCGAAAAACAAAGAGATTTAGCCCTACCCGCCCTAAAAGCCAAGGCTTATTCTGAAATACAATTTTTGGATATTGAACAAAGACTACAAGAAACAAAATCCGACCTTGCAAAGCTTGAGCACTCCATACCCCGCTCCCAAGCTGAGGTTAAAGAATCTGAAGAACGCCTACGCCTGCGCAAGGCCGAGCTTGAATCTGAATATCAAGAAGAACTCAACCAAATTCAAATGCAACTGCTCTCCTTACGCGAGCTTACCAAAGCAGGAGACGATAAAGTACGCCGCACCGAAATGCGCTCACCCGTACGTGGCATCATTAAGGCCATTTATGCAAGCACTGTGGGTGGAGTTGTAGCACCTGGGGCAACGGTTATGGAAATTGTACCCCTTGACGATTCACTCATCATTGAAGCCCGCTTTAACCCCGCAGACATTGCCTTTTTATACCCTGGCCAAAAAGCCACGGTAAGGCTTACAGCTTATGACTTTTCCATTTATGGTGGCCTTGAGGCTAGTGTTGAGCATATCAGCGCAGACACACTAGAAAATCAGCAAGGCGACACTTTTTATAAAGTAAAAGTACGCACCACTAATGCACACCTTAGTCATGGTGGTGAAAATTTACCCATTATGGCTGGCATGATGGCTGAGGTAGATATTTTAACTGGCAAAAAAACCATATTAAACTATCTATTAAAACCATTACTTAAGGCCCAACAACGAGCTTTGAGGGAAAGATAATGTCAAAAAAAGAAGGCCGCTCCTTTAGAGTTTTACGCGAAAATATTACCCGCTTTATAGTTGGTATTGTTATTTGCGCAACCATGATCACTCTCTACGTCTGGCAACCAGGTATATTACAGCAAGCTGACAGACAAATATATGACATATTCCTAAGAGCCAACGGCGGCGGCGAGCCTTCCCCCACTCCAGCCCTGCTTGACCTTGACGAACAAAGCCTTGAAGAATTTGGCCAATGGCCTTGGCCAAGGCACTTAATAGCAAAACTTATAGCAACGCTCACCGAATACGGTGCCGCCGCTATCGGGCTCGATATAATTCTCGCCGAGCCTGACAACTCCTCAGTTGTCAGTTTGCAACGCTCTTTTAAACGGCATTTTGATATTACAATCCCCCTAGACGGCATACCCAAAAGCCTACATGATAATGATAAAATTCTTGCGGGAATCGTAGCCCAAACCCCCACCATATTAGGTGTTTACAATCGTTTTCTTGGTGAAAAAATCACCCTACCCGAAGATTTGCCCCGCACCGAAGGCATAGTTGAAAGGGTTATGCCAGGTGGTAGAGCACCACGCTCAACCCTACTTGACGGCACCAGCGCCACCCTACCACTACCAGAATTGCGTGCCGTTGCCCCCTTAGGCAGCCTTAACGTAGCCCCAGATCCTGACGGTATTATTCGTTCAGTTCCGCTAATATCTCAATTAGATGGGCGTATTTTCATTTCGCTATCTTTGCGCTCACTCATGCGGGGCATGGGCATAAACACCCTCATGCTCGTTGGCGGCCCTGACGGGCTTCAAGCTGTGCGCATGGGCAAATATACCATACCAGTAACCCCAGACGGTCGCTTTATTGTGCCATTTCGTGGGCCTCGTGGTTATTACCCCTATTTTCGTGCCGCAGATGTATTAAATAAAAAAGTTAAACCAGAAGACATAGCTGGGCGTGTATTTATTGTGGGCACATCTGCCCCTGGCCTTTTGGATATTCGTGCTACCCCCTTTGACTCTGTTTATCCTGGCTTTGAAGTACACGGTACAGTTATTGATGCTATCCTTAGCAATAGGCATATTATCATGCCAGCTTGGATTCCTGGTGCGCAAATTCTAGCCACAACCGTAGTGGGTATTTTATCAACCCTTGTTTTTAGCCTAGCACCTGCTATGGTTTATTTGCCCATTCTCATTGCCCTAATCGGAAGCTCCTTATGGGGTAGTTGGAGTATTTATCAAACGGGCATATACATATCCCCACTCTACACCATGCTCACCGTGGCAGCCCTTGCCCTATCCTTGCTTGCTGTGCGCTTTTGGCAAGAGGCTAAACAAAAACGTACCCTGCGTAATGCCTTTAGCCGCTACATCGCACCAGATATGGTTGCCCGCATTGTTGATAGAGGTGAGGCAGTCCTTGCTGGTGAAGAAAGAATTGTTACCCTAATGTTTACTGACATCCGTGGTTTTACCACCATGTCTGAAAACCTAACACCTGACCAAGTTGTGGGCGCACTTAACCGCTATTTTACACCCATGACAGCCATTATCCGTGGCAGTCATGGTACCGTTGACAAATTCATTGGTGACGCAATCATGGCCTTTTGGAACGCACCCCTTGATGTACCACGCCACGAACTCCACGCCATTAAAAGTGCCATGCAAATGCAAGTGGCCCTTGCAGAACTCAACGTAGAACTTGAGGCAGAACTTGGCATTTCCCTACGCATGGGTGCTGGTGTACACACTGGTAAAGTATATGTGGGTAACATGGGAAGTGCGGAACTACTAGACTATACCTGCATTGGTGACACCGTTAACCTAACCTCACGCTTGGAGGGCATGTGCCCTGTATATGGTGTTGGCGTTGTAACCAGTACTGAAACTGCCCGCCTCTGCCAAGCATTTGCCACTGGCGAAGACGGGCAAGAGCCAGAAGAAATACCATTCTTCATGCCTCTTGATGCCATACGCGTAAAGGGTAAACTTGAGCCTGTAGAAATTTGCGCCCCCATGTGGGAATCTGAGCGACTAGAACGAGAAGAAGAAATCAAAGAATTTTTGGCCGCTCGTCAATACTATGTAGACGGTGACTTTGCTAAGTCATTTGAATTATTTAGTGATTTGCTTAACAAATTCCCCGACTCAGTGCTCTATACACTCTACCTTGAGCGCACCGAAGAATTAAAAGAAACTCCGCCAGAGGTGTGGGAGGGGGTTTGGACTTTCACTAAAAAATAGGAAATTTGTTGAAAAAGTGCAATCTGCTTCGTCAGGCTCGCTTTTTACTCCGGTCGAGTACCATAAGAGTACACTCCACTCCGTAAAAAGCTTCGCCTTCCTTGCATCTTACACTTTTTGAACAAATTTCCCGCTTGTAATTTAAATTTCCCGTATATCCAAAAAATTTACCCCTTCATTTTTTCAAATGAAGGGGTTTTTATATTACCAAAAAGCGTCTTAAAAGTACCAGATACAAGGAAGATTGAATTTTTTTGAGGGGAGTGGAGTCTTTCCCCCATGACCTGAAAAAAAATTTAATCTGACGCAGTAGATGGTGCTTTTAAGACGCTTTTTAAGCTTCAAAAAAGGCTTGGAATGCCAACACTGTCGCCCAAACATCCGCACAAGAAGCCAGCTCAAAGGGACTATGCATAGATAAAACAGCAGGCCCCAAATCAATAACATGCATACCATAACTTGCTAAAAACAAAGCTACAGTACCCCCACCGCCAAGGTCAACCTTACCACACTCGGCCATTTGCCAAGGAATTTCCTTTCTATTTAGCATGTTGCGCATAAAGCCTACAAACTCAGCATCGGCATCATTGGCACC
>CAYJNE010000005.1:0-20468 GCA_964371345.1 uncultured Desulfovibrionaceae bacterium
AACCTTATTACTGCTGGTGCAAATTCCTATGTGGTGCTTGAAGCCAGTAATGGTAGTATAGGTGCTGAGGACAGGTTCATCAACATAGCAGAGCACGGCACTGTGCATTTGCGTGCCAGCCGTGATGTTTATTTAAGTGGCTCTGGCATACTTAACTTTGATAACTTAAATATTGATTCCTCAAGCAAAGCGCACATTAAGAGCGAAGATATTGTTGACGGAGCAGGCCTTACTACCCAAGTTGGGCATATTACCATGTCCCACAGCGGAGAACTTGATATAGTTGGCGACCTTACCCTTGAGGCCACCAATGTCACCATAGGTTCAGAAAAAACCCAAAGCATGGTCCTTGATAATAACTTGAAGTTAAAGGCCATCACCGATAACCTAGAATTAAAGGCCCAAGTCATTATTGTGAGTGGTGGTGCTTTTGATACCCAAAGCGACCTAACCATAACTGGTTTAGAGGCCGTGTATTTTAATGAAAGAGTTGACTTTAGCGCGAATAAGGGTTTGCTTGTCAATGGTGACAATATCTACCTTGCTGAAAACTCAACAGTTTCAACCCAAGATGGCGACCTTACCCTAAACGCCACTGGATTTATTAAAGGCCATGACAATGTAACCTTAGATTCCTCCAAGAATCTGGTTTTAGATGCTGTCAACTACATAAACATTGACAATGACGCAACGTTTGCCTCAACAGAAAGCATGACCTTAGATGCTGATGTGTATATAAACATTGGCACCAATGCTGACTTTGATTCTGGTTCAGACATGGCCCTTGAAAGCAAGGTCATAACCCTTGGTGAAGGTGCAAACCTTAACAGCGATGCAGCACTTAACCTTATAAGCACTACAGACCTTACTCTAAAGACTGGTGCTATTATCACTGCCGTTGGCGATATTACCACCACCGCCCCCACATCAAACATGAACAATGCTAACATTACCAGCAGCACTGGCAATATTAGCGTAACTGGTACTAATGTAAGATTTACAGACGCTGCCAAGCTTGAAAGCACTGCTGGCACGCTGACTGTAAATGGTACGAATTTATTAACCTTTGGCGACAATGCTGACCTTGATTCTGGTTCAGACATGGCCCTTACAAGTGGCACGAACCTAATCATTGGTGAAGGTTCAAACCTTAACAGCGGTGCAAAGATAGACCTTACAGGCACTACCGAGCTTACACTTGGTACTGGTGCTGTTATCACCGCCGTTGGTGATATTACCACCAACGCCCCAACATCAACCATGAACAATGCTAGCATTACCAGTAGTACTGGCAATATTAGCGTAACTGGTACTGACGTAACCTTTACAGACAATGCTAAGCTTGAAAGCACTGCTGGCACGCTGACTGTAAATGGCACGAATGCATTAGCCTTTGGCGACAATGCTGACCTTGATTCTGGTTCAGACATGGCCCTTACAAGTGGCACGAACCTACTCCTTGGTGCTGGCTCAAACCTTAACAGCGGTGCAAAGATAGACCTCACAGGAACTACCGAGCTTACACTTGGTACTGGTGCTGCTGCAAGTTCTGCCGTTATTGTCACCGCCGTTGGCGACATTACCACCAACGCCCCCACATCAAACATGAACAATACAAGCATTACCAGCAGCACTGGTAATATTAATGTAACTGGTACTGACGTAACCTTTGCTAACGCTACCAAGCTTGAAAGTACTGCTGGTACGCTAACTGTAAATGGTACGAATACATTAGCCTTTGACGAAAATGTTGACCTTGATTCTGGTTCAGATATGACCCTTACAAGTGGTACGCACCTACTCCTTGGTGAAGATTCAAACCTAAATAGTGGTGCGGCAATTAACCTTACAGGCACGACCGAGCTTGTACTTGGTATGGGTACTATTATCACCGCCGCTGGCGACATTACCACCAACGCCCCAACATCAACCATGAACAATGCTAGCATTACCAGCAGCACTGGCAATATTAGCGTAACTGGTACTGACGTAACCTTTACAGACAATGCCAAGCTTAAGAGCACTGCTGGTGCTCTAACTGTAGAAGGTACAGACGCATTGACCTTTGGCGCAAATGCTGACCTTGATTCTGGTTCAGATATGGCCATTGAAAGTATCGACTTAACCCTTGGTACTGGTGCAAACCTAAATAGCGGTACGAAACTTGACCTCACCGCCACAACCCTAGACCTTGGTAGCGGTATTGAGTTCGCTTCCGCTGGTGATATGACCATATCTGTCCCCGTTCTAGACTTTGGAGACATAAGCATCACTAGCAGTGCTGGCAATATTAGCATCACTGGTACTGAAATAACCTTTGACGACACTGCAACACTTCAAAGCACGGCTGGAACTTTGTTCGTAAAGGGTACAGAAAAATTAACCTTCGGTGTAGATACTGACCCTGACGACACTACCACCACAAACATGACCCTTGCTTCTGGCAGTGATATGACCTTTGAAAGTAAGGTTATAGTCCTTGACGATATTGGAAGTACCAACAGCGGCGGTGCCATGACATTTACAGGCACTGAAGATGTTAACATAAAAGAGTACAATACATTAACATCGAAAAATGATCTTACCGTACAAGACGGAGAAATAGACATTGACGCCCATGTCGCACTAAGAAGCACCCACGGTGATGTGATTATCCATGGTTCAAATATAGTACTTGATGGAAATAACACTATCACAAGTGACCTTGGTAACATTGACGTTGAATCTGGCTTTGCCTTCATACTTGGTGGTGATTCAACCTTTAACGCTGGTCAGGATATAAAAATTAAAAGCCCAGGCGTTGGCCTTGGGCCAAACACAAGCTTTAATGGTGCTAATGGCTTCACCTTGGAAGATACTGACTGGTTAACCATTGGTGCAGACTCTGAGTTTTTATTCGACACAGATATGAAGTTTGAAGTTAGGGAAATGATTTTGGACGAAAATGTCCTCCTAGGTAGTAAAGAAAAGCTAATCCTTATTACCGAAGAAATCAGCACCAAAGAAGGCGCGGAGCTACGCTCAGGCACTGGCACAGAAATAACCAGTACCCTTGTAACTCTTGGTAATAATAATACCGTTACTAGCACTGCGGGCTACGTTAACATTAGTACAACTGGCGAAATCACCCTAACTGACGGAAGCACTAAACCTGCTGAACTTCTTGTAGGTGACGGAACTAAGTTTAATTCTGCTACTGATGCTGTCTTAAATAGCGATAACGTAATCAACCTTGGTCAGGTAGAGCTTGCAAGTAATGGCATGGTGCAAATTGCAGGAACAAATGAAGTTAATGTGGGCAATAACTCTAACTTCACTTCCGTTGGCGACATGACCCTTGAAAGCTTAAAACTTGACATAGGCACTGGTGCTGACTTTGCAACTGACGCAGACCTTGCTTTCAACGGCACTGACATAACCATCCAAGGTGGCTCAAACTTTACATATCAAAACTTTGATATGAAGCTATCTGACAATGGTCAGGACCAAGGGGCCGTACACCTAAGCAATAACAATACATTTACAAGCCACAGCGGTAACCCAGAGGTTAACGTTGACGGTAGCGGCACTGCACACTTTGATATGCAAGGCATTGCAGGCACAAGCAATAATGTAGGCTTCATGACCGATAGAATTGTCATGAGCCAAAACGGTATGCAGTTCGTACTAAGAGATGTAAACAACGTCACTACTGGTGATGCCAATGACACCATGCTCATTTATACAGATACTGACTACAAAGGCGCGTTGGACTTTGGCGGTGGCTCAAACTCAGCCATAAATCAAGGTGACCCCTTGGCTTGGGTGCTAAGTAGTAGTGGTGATCTAAGCTTCACCAATGTAAGAGGTCTAGGTATCGCAAATATCAAGGGTCTTGCACTAATTGACTCAAACGTACCCCTAGGCAAACTAAAGGGCAGCGGCAATAGCTTGTCCTACCTTGACCAAACTACTCCAGCTGAGTGGGAGATTGATAAAGAAGGTAGCGGCACTCTTAACAACCTTGAGTTTGTTGGCATATCAAAAATCATTCACGATAGCCCCGATAGCAAACTCACCCTAAAAGGGTACATACCAGAACTTGATATACATGGTCCTGGCACAATACTCACGTGGTATCGACCAGCAGGCTCATATGATGACCTAGTAACAGGCGATGGCGTAATTATCGTAATCGTTGATTTACGGCCAATTCCTAGACCACCCTTTATGCCAGACAATCCAAATGCGCACGACCTGCCTGAATACGAGTCAGATATATTAAATGATATCATCAGAGACCTTTTGGGCGAAAATGGACTTGCCAGCATAAACAATGTCCTGTTGAATAGTTTTGAAATTATACAAAGACCTTCTGAACAAGACCCCACCAGACGTTCAGAAATTGGAAACATCTATGTATGGTTTGATTTTAGTCAGGACTTTGAAGCATCAACCGCAAGCTTAAGCACCCCCACTGATCCTTTCAATACAGACAGTGACGCAGACGATGATGCAGACGGACCACAAACCAACCTACCGCAAGATGGCGATGCGGAAACTGATGACTCTAGTGATACATCAGATGACGCCAACTCAGCAGGCTCAAGCGACTCAGACAGTGACTCAGACAGTGACTCAAACTCAGAAGGTAACTCTAATGAAGGCGACTCCGAAGGCGAAAGTACAAATGATGACGATGACGATGACGATGATGACAACACAGAACGTAGTGCCTAACAGATAAACCTAAACACGCTTTTTAGCGTTCTAAAAGCCCCTTCGTGAACTGCCTTTATTTATAAGGCTAATCCCACGAAGGGGCTTTGCTGTTAAAGGCCACACTAAATGTTTACACAATGGTGGCGCAAACATCAAATAAACACGTATTTAATTCATGTTTTTTCAAGAAAACCCTTGACTTTTTACAAGTATAAGTATAGTGTAATTTGTATTAATTATCAGTGTCTTACGTGCTGTTTTACAATTTTATACTGTACATACAATAGCTTATTTTTTTGCGAGCCAAATAATATGAAATTAACAAATATCTTCCTTCAAAAACATAAACACCACGCAGGCAAAATTTCCTTTATAATTGCCACAGTTGCCTTACTGCAATTTTTTATGGCATCGTCGTCCATAGCAAGCACCGTGCGCCTAAGCTTGGTGGAGGCCATTAATATTGCGCTTGAAAACAATGAAGACATTGCTGAAAGCTTCCAGCGCATTGATGCAGCCAAGGCTGATGTAATGTCCGCTGAGGGTGGGTATGACCTAAATACCTTTGCTGAAACCAGTTACAGTTCAATGCCTACCCTTTCTGGTAACCAATATTCAAATAGAGCCTCTGTTCCTAACGCCACAGTTAACTACCAAAAAACAGAAGTAGGCCTAAACCAACGCATTCCAACAGGTGCCACCTTACGCACATACTACACCTACTCCCAAGAAGACCGCCTAGGCACAGCGGGGCAAGGCAACTATTTTATAAAAAACTACCTCACTGTAGAACTTACACAAAGCCTACTCAAGGGCATTGGCGACAAAGAGATTCAGGCACGCATAAAAACAGCCATGCTTGCCGTTGAAGACAGTGTCGAAGCCCGTAGCCTTTCTGTATCACAAATAACTCTTGCTGTTATTCGTGCTTATTGGGGTTTGGCCGTGGCACAACACAACTTACAGGTCGCTCATGAAATTTTAGACATGGCTAAGGAAGTTTTGCGGCGTGAAATTGTGCGTAATAACGAAGGTATATCCCAAGGAGTAGACGTAGAAAGAGCGAACCTTGCAGTGAAGCAAAGGCAATATACCATCGTTCAATACGAGCGTGATGTAAAAACGGCTCAAGACTATTTGCTATTACTCATAAATTCACCAACAATATCTTCACACAATAAAATCATACCCATAACCCCCCTTGTAAAATTAGAAGAGGTGGGGCTTCCTTCTGAAAAATATTCTATGGATTTAGCACTAAGTGAGCGTTATGAACTCAAACAAGCCGCCATTGTCTTAAAACAACTTGATATAGAATATGATGCCAATACCAACAGCCTCTTACCAAAGTTAGATGTTTTTGTTGGTGGCACAACTTCCCAAGGTAATGACTACATTCGCGGAGCAGAAGGCTTTAGCGATAATGAAAATAGCGGAAGTATTTTTATGGGACTGTCCTTCTCATACCCTTTACAAAATCGTGAAGCACGCGGCGCGGTTAATAAAACCAGATCTCTCATGAGAATAGCTAAGGATCGCCTTACCAAAACCAGACGCACCATTATGACAGAAGTCAAAGGTTCATTGCACAATTTTACTATGGCTAAAGACGGAATACCCGTAGCGCAAAAAGCCTACCAACTTGCGCAAAATGTTGTCCTCGGTGAGCAAACACGCTTTGAAATGGGGGGCATCAATAACCGCGACCTCTTGGCCTCACACGATGCAATGGGACGTGAAAAAATCAACTACTTTGTGGCCAATGTAAACTTCAACGTAGCCTTGGCAGAGTACAGGTTTACCTGTGCCACCATGCTTGAGAAATATCATATCACTTTAACCGATTCAGGTGCTAGAATACAATAATTACTCATGATGTGCTGCGCAAAAGTAGCCATTTGTGTATGGCCTCTGCTCTATTTTTTGCATTAAGCTTACGATAGGTACGAGTAAGCCTTTTTGTTATTGTAACTACCTTTACATTTAACTTTTCTGCCATTTCATGCGTGCTTGCACCTGTGATTGCAAGCTCAAGCACCTCTATTTCTCGTAGAGTAAGAGAACTTGCTGCGTTAATGCCAAGATTAAGTCTTTCTTGTAAAGTTTTTAAAATGTCAGATAAACGGTGATCCACCTCAGCCTTCCTGCGCAAAATAGCAAAAAGTGGCAACATCTCGTGGCCAAGCTCAATGATAGACTGAACAACGGCTTCTAGCCGCTCCTTTTCCTGCACTAAATTTGTTTCAGACGAACCCACACTAGAATTGGCAGAATACGTAGAAAGATATGACTGCCAAGCGTCAAAATCATCACTACTAAAGGGCAAAGTTATAGAGGCAAAGTGTTTGCCTTCACCAGAAACGGTGACATTAGAATGTGTATATGCATCTTCATATTCTGGCAAACCTTGCTTATTAGCCTCTGGAGGGTAAATGCAAGTGGTTATTCCAAGGTTTGTCATATTATCTGTTTGTTTTAGATTTCTTTTCATAATATTATGTAATTTTTCTATTTTAGGAATATATTTATTGTTGCTTGCCACTATAACTTAACATATCAGCAAATTGATGACTATTTTTAAGCATATTTTTGCGCGACTTCAATGTCTTAACATCTAATAAATATTGGCAAAGTTTAGCAATACCCCAAAGTAAAGGCTCTGTGTAGCGTTGCATGTTCTCAACAAGCAAAAGCTTGCGCAAAAGCTTTATAACCCACTTTGGCAAGGTCAAAAAAAGGTCATCTTCAAGACAAATGATGTCATCATAACTACCAGGGTCTCCCTGTCTAGCACTGCGCCCATATAGTTGCCTATCGATACGGGCAGAGCTGTGCATCTCTGTTAAAATAACATGCAAACCACCATTTTCACGCACATCAGGCATAAGTTTAATATCCGTGCCTCGTCCTGCCATATTTGTGGCAACGGTCACAGCTTTGGAATTTCCAGCCTTTGCTACAATATCAGCCTCTTTTGAATGTTGCAATGCATTAAGCACCTCATGTGGGATGTTAATTTTGGCAAGAGCCTCTGATATTTTTTCCGAAGATTTAATGGACTTTGTACCCACAAGCACAGCCCGACCTTTAGCATATTCTGCCTGTACGTTCTGGATAATATTAACTATTTTTTCTTCCTCAGTGGTATAAAAAGCCCTATAACTACGCTTACGAATGCAGGGCCTGTGCGTGGGAATACGCACAGCATTCATACCATAAAATTGCAAAAACTCTTTGCGCGCTTCCCATGCTGTACCAGTAATGCCACCTAAAACTTTATAACGCAAAAAAAAGTCTTGGAAGGTAATTTGGGTTGAGGTGGAACGAGGTGGCACAACCTCCACCCCCTCCTTGGCAGAAACGGCCTGATGTATGCCATCTCTCCATTCATGGTCAGGCATAATACGGCCTGTGCCTTCGTCCACAATAACAACTTTTTCCTCATGCAAAACATAATGCACATCTTGCTTAAAAAATTCTCTGGCCTCAAGGGCCTGTGTTACAAGCTCTATGGCTCTTGCGCGCTTGGCCCACGCATTGGGCGGCAAAATACTTGCCATAACACTTTTTTTACCCATATCTGTGAGGGTAATTTCTCTATACTGCAAATTTATTTTAAAATCCTTACCTGCCTTCATCCCGTCCGC
This sequence comes from uncultured Desulfovibrionaceae bacterium, assembly GCA_964371345.1. Taxonomy (GTDB): domain Bacteria; phylum Desulfobacterota; class Desulfovibrionia; order Desulfovibrionales; family Desulfovibrionaceae; genus CAYJAD01. The sequence continues at coordinate 8,349 of CAYJNE010000005.1, forward strand.
AATTTTTGAAGCCGTTAAATATTGTTCCACTCGTGGGGCATTATCTCTTGGCACGGATATAACAAGGGGGGTGCTTCCACCATCACATAAAACAGAGTCTGCCTCGTCAACAATGGCACAGCTAAGCCCCCTCTGTACAAAGTCTGGCAAAGCCTCCCCTGCAAGGCTACGCGCAAGCACGCGCTCATAGGAATTATTTTGCCCAAGGTTTATTTGATCGCGTAAAAAATCTGCCGCCGCTTCTTTACTTGTTAAATATGTAACATCACAAGCATAGGCTTGTTTACGAGCGGGGGGTTCATCTTCCTGAGTAACAGCAGCAGACGTTAATAAACAAGCACCATAAAAGCTTTGCATTATCTCTGCGTCACGGCTTGCCAAATAGTCATTGGAGGTTACCACATGACAACCCTTGCCACGCCAACCTGCAATCACAGCAGCTACGGCAACAGTAAGGGTTTTGCCTTCACCTGTTGCCATTTCAACAATACAATTTTGTAAAATTCCCAAAGCTCCAGCAATTTGCGTTTTATATGGTTTTTCCTTGCGTATCCGAAAAGCCATCTCACGAATAAGAGCTACGGCTCTTATTAGATCACTGGTACTTTCCTCCCCAAGTCGAAAAGCCACACGCATAACCCGTAGTTGCCTATTAAGCTCCTCCATAGAATATAGTGATATTTCTTCATCAAGTTCTAGTACAAGCTGGGCTTGGTTTAGTAAAAAGTCAGTTTTAGGTGCTTTTTCAAAAAACAAACCACAACGCACCACAAACCAATCCCAACCAAGGGGAATACGGTTGGGTATATTTCTACCCATAAACAGGTCGCGTGCTGCTAGAACTTCTACGTTCCTCATATCCAATGCCACCACAATAGTCTTATCTTATTCACAAGTTTATGGAACAATAATACCAACCACGGTTCAGAGCCTGCTACAATTTTGGCATGTCCTTCCATACCAGGACGCAGCACAAGGCCTTTGGGAATTTCAGTAATTTTACCCCGAACTTCAAAACCGTTGATATTTTCCACCACAGTAGAATAGGGGTGTATTCGTTCCACATAAAAAGAAATTTGCATATTAGGATAGGCAGTTAGGGTAAATTTACCTTGCACGCCCTTATTATCACCATGCAGTTTAATACTCTCAGCAAGTGCGCTGGCAATATCAGTAATATCTTCTTCAGAAACATGAGCTACAATGCGCAAAGAAGCTGTATCCGTAATTTCAAACAGCTCTTGTCCGCGCCGCACAGGCTGTCCTAGGCGAGGCAGCATGTCCTCTGAAATGAGAAAGCCTTCCACATTAGACCTAAGCTCGGTCATGGCTAGTCGCTCTTGCGCCCAGCGTAAATTAGCCTTAGTCCGTGCTGCTTCTTGTTTAGAAATCGTAGATTCCGCGTCCTTGCCTTCTTGCAAGTATTGGTTGGCCTGACTTTCGTATATATCTCTTTCTGCTTCAAGGGCAGCTATTTCTAAGTTAATTTCCGTAGCATCAAGCCGCCCCAGTATGGAGCCTTTTTTAACTTCATCTCCTGGGCGTACATATACTTCAGAAAGATAACTATCCATAGGTGCCGTATGCGTGTATGTATGCACGCCTTCTATAACCATTGATGCAGACACCACAAGGTCACCCTTAATAATCAATAGCAAAAACAATACAATAGCAACAACACTACTTGCTAGCTTGAGCATGGTTCTGCGTGGGCCAAAAATGTCTTCAGAACGGGTGGATATGTACCGCCAAAGCTTTTTCAAGGGCAATTCTTCTGCTGCATGTAGCTGTTGCAAAGTTGGAGCTACCAAGGTGCCAATAAGGTGCAACGCGCTAACTTGCTCAGGGAGCACCTCTGGCCTATCTATTTGTAACAAAAGCACAAATTGATTAGCACCCTCACTGCCAAGTGGTATGGTTAAAATATGCTGCACACCTGCAACTGTAGCTAGCTCTGCCGTGGCACGGGTTACAAGGGGAGCCGCATTTTCGTCAGGGGTAAGTTGTTCATTATTTTGAGAATAAAGAATAGAACTTGACTGCCCTGCGGCCTCTTGCATAGCTTCTTCTATCATGCGTACAGAGTGCGTACCCCGTGAAAAATTTTCCATTTGATCAACAGCGAGGAGCTTGACGGAGCTTTTGCGCATAATACCAAGTCCAACTCTGCGACAATGAAAGCTACTCGCAAGGCTCGTACACAGTGTGGTTGCAGCTTCAAAAAATCTTGTGGTGCGTTGCACTTCACCAATGGTATCAACCACAGTAAGCAAGCTCCCCCCGTCTTCGCTAGCATTAAAATTATCACCTGCTTTGGAGTCACGTACCTTATCTATAAGTAACACTGTGGTTTTGACCAATTGCAACATATCCACAACGCTTTGCAAACGTATGGAACGTGAGCCATACACAAAGGCCGCAAGATACAAGCTGCCACTATCAGAAGAAAATAACGGCACATAAAGCCCATAAGCAGATTGCTCACTTGATTCAAGGCGAATGCATTGTATGGTATGCGTAAAAATTTGTGCAAAGGGCTTAGCTAGAGTTGCAAGCCAAGGCACTTCACCCTTTTCCACTGGAGGAGAAGTGGCCACAACACCCACATTACCCTGATGCTTAGAAAGCAAAGCCACCCCAACAGCATCAGTACTATCACGCCCAAGATCACACATACATTGAAATAAATCTGTCTGTGATTTTGCCGTGAGCAATTCCGCAATACTTGTATTTAAGCGGTCATACGGTTGCCGTGGGGCTGGTCCATTTGTTTGCTGACTCATGTCATTCCTTTGGGGTGGGCGCGTCAGCTTTAGACTTAGCTATAACGGACGGGCTGGCATCTGAGTTAACGGTAATTTGAGGAAAACGAACCCTTACCATAAGCCCAGCAGACGCGTGTTGTGGGTTATCCACATGAATACCTATTTTCAAAGTACGGTTGGAAAGCACCGCAATTTTAGCAACTTGCACGACCTTTCCTGAAAGCACAGTCTCACTATCAGGTTGTAGAACCTCAACCAAATCACCAACCTTTATGTGCCGTGCTTGTTGCACAGGCAAAGACAATTCCACTAACAGTGGATCAATGGAAACATAATGCACCGCAGCAACATTTCTATCCACAGCCATGCCGCGCTCAATTAGAATGTCTTCTACAAAGCCATCTCGTGGGGCATATAAGTACATTTTATCCCGCTGGGCTTGCATTTCTTTTAAAGCCAATTGTAATTGGGCCAGCCGAAATTCTTCCTCCTCAAGGGCCAAAACACTTAAATCATGCCCAAGCTTGGAGTGTTGAAACTCCATTTGCGTTGCGGCCTTGCTTCGCAAAGCACTTCTATACCGCTCCATATCAATTCTTGCTTGGTCAATTCTCGCTTTTAAGGTACGCAATTTAATAGTATTTTTTAGCTCGGCCTGAATTTGGGCAATGCGGTTATCCTCTGCCCGTGAGTCAAGGTGCATAAGCGGTTCGCCCTTCTTAACAGCCTGACCAGCCTTAACGGTTATAGCATAGACGTTGCCAGTCATACTAAAGCTTAGTTTGGCATCATACATGGGTCGAGAAACACCTTGCACCTCTAAAACATTTTCTTTGGCACTAAGCTTAGCACTGGGCAACAATGTAATAAAACATACACACATTAAAAACTTAAGATAACATTTCACTGTTAACACACCTCGTTTTAACTATAAATACATTAAGTTGTTGTAAAAAATTGACGTAAGCGACGTATCCACTGTATGCCGATGGCCTGCTTACCAAAAATAATACGCACATACACTTTTTGCCCAGGAAATAAATACGCCACAGCATATTGCTCTGGCAATAAGCGCAATTCAAAAAAGTGTGTGGCTGTTAAGGGTTTGCCGCTAGGGTCTTTTATCATAGGCACCTTACCCCCAGCCTCCACGGACAAAGAAGGGTGAAAAAGCTCACGCCGACCTGCTGGAACTGGTGGTGATTCTAGCTTAGCATTAAAAAGCTCCTCATCCTCATTATAAATATCCATGCGCCCTGAAATACAAAATTTTGTAGAAGAAATTTTTTCCGCAAAGAGGCGTGCCGCGTCAAATTGATCAACCAAAACCCGTAAACGCAGCTTGTCTGGCGCGTAAATACTACCAAGGGGGTCACCCTTAGCTATCCATTTGCCGTGGCGGTAAGTTAAGTCAGGGGCCACCCAAACACCGCTACCAGGGGCTGTAATTATTTGACGAGAAGCCTGCTCATGCAAAATTTCTAGCTGGCGCATATTCCCCTTAAATTCAAGCTCGCGCATACCAGCAGTATTAACATCACCCCTGTCATCAGCATGATCAAGGCGCGCTTTTGATACGGCTACAGAGAGTGTCATGCGCTCAAGAGAGGCCATCATTCCTGGATTTTCAATGCGCACTACTTTGTTGCCTTTTTCTACTTTTGTGTCAGTTGGCAAAAACTCAGCAAGTGTACCTTCTTCTTCCGCGAAAATTCCATATTGCTCACGGCTCTCCACAACGCCTTCTACGATAATGGCATTTTCCACAGGAATGGCAAGAAAAATAATTGCCATAATCCCAAGAGTTACAAGAAAACGCGTGATAGCCTTTGGGCGCACACCAGCAAGTTCCGCACCGCTGACTAAATAGTTTAGACCCTTTATACTTGGCAAAACAAACCAAATAAAACACAAACTTATGGCAAGGGCTGTCCCCAATATGGCAAAGCTGTCTTCAAGGATAACAAAAATACCAACGGTTATTAATATACGATAGATAAATGCAGACGTTGCATAAATAGGATAAATAATTCGTTCATTTGTGCCGCTAACAACTGTTGTTGCTTGGTTTACGCCAAGGATAAAACGCTTAAAAAGATAAATGCAATATGCCTGTGAGCGTTGGTAAAGGTTTGGCATGCCAATAAGGTCTGAAAAGGCAAAATATCCATCAAAGCGTAATAAAGGATTAATATTAAAAAAAATAGTCGTAACAGATGTTATAATAATGCAATTGCGCGCTAAGAGGTGTATGCTTGCGTCTTCCGCTGTGTTGGCCCAAAGAATAGTAGCTACAAATGCGAGGAATAACTCGCAATACATACCAGCAAGCCCCACGAAGGCCCTTGCAAAGCGCGATCTAATTTGCACACTACTGCTAACATCTATATAAGGTACAGGGGCAAATAAGAGCAACATAATGCCCATGCTATGCACGTCACCTCGTAAACCATCACGCTTACTAAAGTATTTGCAAGCAAAAGCATGTCCACATTCATGAACAATTTTTGCAAGAACAATGACCACATATACCCAAATCAAGTTGGAAGGGGCAAGGGTTTTACTTGCTTCTAGGCTAAATTGCGCCCAATTAATGACGATAGTGTATAGGGCATAAAATCCAATTATACACCACAAAGCTATGCCATACGGATGAAAAAAAAGACTACCTAAATGCTGGTAGCGTGAAAAAAAGGCATCAGGGGTCCAAATAGGTATGCGTAAAAAAAGAAAGGAGGAAAGAGTTTGAGTAACTTTTTTTAGCCGCTTTTCTTGCTTGCGGCGCAAAAGTGCATCGGTATCTGCCGGTAAATTTACGGATAAAAGCCCAGCACTGTGCAATCTGCCAAGCAAACCAATAACCTCACCTTGCGTAAGGGCATCTTCATCACTTTGCTGGCAAAGCTCCCACACCTCTTGAATGGTACGTTTGCCATCAAGCATAGTAACAAAAACATAACCGCCCTTGGCTAGGCGAAAGTATGTATTGCTATCTGGCTCACTAAGAATATACCATGTAACTCCCCAAAACACTTGCCTTGAGATGCGTACATCCTTGCGTATACTTGGAGTAAGGTCTTCTACTTGATACCATTTATCGTGATATGTGCTATGGCGTTCGTAATCAGTATTCATGGCATTTAAATGGGGTTACATGCGACAAATAGAAAATATTCGTAATTCTTATGATGTGCGTCTTGATCATTTATACCTTAAGTACAACTAAAGTCCTTAATTGTATAAAGTTTTCATATATCTAATCCCAACTCACATAATAATGCACGCTCAATCAGTAGTCAATGGCAAATATTTTTAATCAAATTCATTTTCAACGCTTGCTGATGTGTAGTTTTTAAGAGTGGGTTTTTGAGATGTACTTTGAGGGGATTTTGGAGGAGAATTATGTCTGCAAAAAAATCTGTACCCCATATTGCCAAAAATAAGCAAAAATAACAAAAAAAGCCTAGCGAAGATTTTCATTATCTTCCTCGCTAGGCTTTGTTTTTCTTTTATTTTCACTCACTAATGGCGGAGAGGGGGAGATTCGAACTCCCGGTACGCTATTAACGTACACACGATTTCCAATCGTGCTCCTTAGACCAGCTCGGACACCTCTCCGTTTGTGAGCGAAGGATTTTTTACGCAAAATAATGCGTCTTGGCAAGTCTTTTTAATGCTTTTACTTAGGCTTTTTTTATTTTGTTTAAATTTGTTCGTTTGCTATGTGATATTTACATTTTTTCAGGCTTTAGGCTTCTACCCATAAGGTCAACTACACCTTGTCTTGGGTCTAGTTGATTATACAACATATGGTACACAGCGTGAATTATGGGGGCACTGACACTTAGCTCATTGGTCATATTATATACGGCCTCAGTGGTTTTCACACCTTCAGCCACCATGCCTAGAGTGTCTAAAATATGCCCAAGTTTTTCCCCTTTGCCTAGGCGCAAGCCCACCTGTCTATTGCGTGAAAGATCGCCCGTGCAAGTGAGCATTAAATCACCCATACCAGAAAGCCCCATAAAAGTAATCGCTTGCCCGCCTAAGGCCACACCAACACGGCTTATTTCTGCAAGGCCACGGGTAAGTAAGGCTGCTCTGCTATTATGCCCAAGTCCAAGGCCATCACCAATGCCTGCAGCAATAGCTATAATATTTTTTAATGCTCCGCCAACTTCAACCCCCACTACATCTGGGCTTGAATAGCAGCGGAAGTAATCCAAAGAAAATGCATCACGCAAATCCTCACCTAATTTGCTATCCTCGCAGCCAAGTACTACGGCTGTGGGTTGTTTTTCCATGACTTCTTTTGCAAAGGATGGGCCAGATAAAATGGCATATTGCGGTTTTTTATGGCTTAAAACGTCATTAATAACGTGTTGCATGGTTTTACTGCTTTGAACTTCGAGGCCTTTAGCTGTGTTAACCAAAGCAATATTTTGATGTAAATGTGGCTCTGCACCTTGTAAAAATTCACGCAAACCTTGAGCAGGAATGGCCAAAACAATTACATTTTTTTGTGCAAGAATGCTTACATCTGTGGTGGCATAAATATTTTTATTTAGCCTATACCCTGCGAGATATTTAGTATTTTCATGTGTGGCATTAATAATGTCTACTTGCGCACTGTCACGCAAAACAAGGCTTACCATGTGCCCTTTTTCAGCCAAGGTATGCGCCACAGCCGTACCCCAACTGCCACCGCCAACAACGGCGATGCGTAAGATTTCGTAAGTCATATATTCCACCTATACAAAGTCAACATTTACAACATTTTTGTATAATATTTTATAAAATTCAATTAATATTAGTGACGTGGATAATCCCTAGTATGCTACTATACTAGGATTTTTTTTTAATCAAGTAAAGTGCTAAAAAAGCCTTGATTTTTGTTGTGGACATCTATAGTATGTCCCCTCATTACTTGAAAGGGGGGTGATTTCCTTGCCCGGAGTTTTCCTTAACGAAGATGATTATAATTTCGACATAGCTTTGCGCCGCTTCAAAAAGCAGGTGGAAAAGGCTGGCGTGCTTTCTGAAATGAAGAAACGTCAACACTACGAAAAGCCTAGCGTAATGCGTAAGAAGAAAAAAGCCGCTGCCAGAAAGCGTCTTATGAAGAAAATTAGAAAGATGAACATGGGTTAATCACCTGTTCTGATTATTTTATCTGAAATTTATGCGGGGAGTTCGGGTTCGAATTCCCCGCAAATACTATGAACTGCCTTTTACTCATCATTTATACCTACATAGAGCTAAGCCATGACCCTAAATGAACGCATTGAAAAAGAATATATAGCCGCATACAAGGCCAAAGAACAATTAAAGCTTGATGTTTTACGCCTGCTTAAAACTGCTGCTAAAAATGTGCTGGTGGAGCAAAGACGCTCTAGCGGTAGCCTTGATGATAACGAAATGATGGACGTAATTTTGCGCCAAGCCAAGCAACGCCAAGACTCCATAACCCAATACCGTGAAGCTGGACGTGATGACTTAGCCGACCGTGAAGCCGCAGAACTTGAGGTTTTGCAAGAATATTTACCCACCATGCTCACCGAGGACGAATTGCAAGCCGTCATAACCAAGGCCATTGCCGATACCGAAGCCAAGACCCCGCAAGACATGGGGAAGGTGATGAATGCAATCATGGCAGAGTACAAGGGCCGTGTGGACGGTAAAGCTTTATCGGCTAAGGTTCGTGCCAGCCTAGCTTAATTTCGCATGGATAGCCGCACCCTTAACGCCTTAGAATTTGGCAAGATTTTAGAACATCTTGCGCAATTTTGCCTCTCCACATCTGGCAGGGCTAAGGCCTTGTCCTTACGCCCATTTACGGTGGCACTTGATGCCACAAATGCGGCTAAAGTCTACGACGAATTTCAAATTTGGCAAGCAGGGCAACAAGCCTCTGCTGGGGCAAATGCCAAAAAAAAATCTTTCCAGCTAACAACTTTTCCTGACATAACGGGTATCGAATCCTTTTTAAGCTCAAAGTTTAGCTTGCTTGACCTTGATGCCCTTTGGACTATCCGCCAAGTGCTAAACCTTGCAGAGCAAGCTGCGGCATCCATTTTACCCGAAAACGATAGTACACCTTGGCCGCATCTTTTGAGCCTTGTGGAAGATTGCCCCCTACCCGAACAGCTAAACGCAGCCCTTAAGCGTTGTCTAAGTGATGATGGGCAAATGCGTGATGAAAGCTCACCCGAGCTCTTGCTAGTACGCACCGAGCTTAGGCGCATACACCAAGGCTGCCTGCGTAAGGTAAAGGATTTTGCCGCCCAGTATAATATTGGCAACTATCTGCAAGATGAATTTATGACCTTGGCTTCAGATCGTTATGTTTTGCCACTTAGGGCCAACTTTAAGGGCAGATTGCAAGGCATAATCCACCATTGGTCACAAACTGGCGAAACATGCTACTTTGAGCCCATGTTTCTTGTGGAAGTTAATAACCGCCTGCAAGAATTAAAGCGTGAAGAGCGGGAAGAAGAACGCAAAGTACTAGAGTATCTTACAAATTTGGTGCGTGACCATTTGCCGCTTGTGCATAATGCCTCACGTTTGCTCACCAAGCTTGATGTTTTATGGGCCACAGCAAAACTGGCCCAAGCCATGACCAAAAAGCTAGGTAAGGGGCAAGAATGTTTATGCATAAATATTATGGATAATGCCCAAGGTATTTATATGCCAGCGGCGCATCATCCGCTTCTTGCCCTAGCAGGCACTGCTCAACCTATTGATATTATATTGCAAGACGGCGAAAAGGGTTTAGTTATTTCTGGTGGGAACGCTGGTGGCAAAACTGTATGCCTAAAAACCTTGGGGCTTGTAGCCTTGATGACTATGACGGGCTTGCCTGTACCCGTTGGGCGTGGGGCTTATATTCCAACTTGGGAGCGCATTCATGCCTTCATTGGCGATGAGCAAAGCTTGGATGACCATGTATCTACCTTTACGGCACAAATACGTCATCTATCCACCGCTTGGGAAAATGCCAATGAAAACAGCCTTATTCTCTTAGACGAATTTGGTGCTGGCACTGACCCAACCCAAGGGGCTGCCTTAGCTCAGGCCGTGCTTGACGCATTGCTTGATAAGGACGTTACAGTAATTGCGGCAACGCACTTTCCAGCCCTAAAAACATATGCCCTCGGACGTGAAAAAACCAAGGTTGCTTCGGTACTATTTGACCCCAGCACCAAGCGTCCATTATTTCGCTTAGCTTACGATCAAGTGGGGGCAAGTCAGGCCTTTGATGTGGCCCGTGAACATGGCCTACCTGAAAGTATTATCCGCCGTGCAGAGCAGTATTTATTATTAGAAGGCGAGGATAGCTCTGCCCTGCTTGAACGCTTAAATAAGCTTGCCGTGCAGCGCGAGGCTGAACTTGCAAACTTAAAAGATGAGCAAGAAAAAGCGAGCCTTAAGCAAAAAAAATTGCAAGACCGCCTCGAACGTGAAAGAACGGAACTTTACAACGAACTGCGCACCAAAGCTCAAGAACTTATGCATGAGTGGAAGGCAGGAAAAGTCACCCACAAACAAGCTCTTAAAAATATGTCCAGCCTAAGAGCAGAAGTTGCCGCAAAGCCCACAGCCGAGCAAAAAGTAGATGTAACACAATTACACATCGGGCAAGAGATTACGCACCGAGCCTTTGGCAAAAAAGGTAAAATATGTGAAATAGATACGCGTAAAGAACGAGTGCGCATCGATATGGGCGGGGTAACACTCTGGGCTGATAATAAAGACATTTCCTTCGGCCAAGCTACAAAACCCTCCAATCCCAAAGTTAGCGGTGTTATCCTTAATCATACCAAACCAGTGGGCCCGCTATTGCGCCTAGACTTACGTGGACAAAGGGCTGAGGTTGCCCTTGGTGCTGTGAGTGATTTTTTAGATAAGGCCATACTTGGCGGGCGGGAAAGCGTTGAGATTGTGCATGGGCGTGGTACTGGTGTTTTGCGCAAAGAAGTGCATAACTTTTTACGCACTTTCCCTGGCATTGCGAGCTTTGAGCTAGCGGCAGAGGATAGGGGCGGCGATGGCCTGACCATCGTTTATTTGCGTTAAAAATATTAACGATTTTTATTTTTGTGATTGGCGGCCATTGCTTCTGGACTTGGTGGGATTACTTGGCTTTTATCTGGTGATAACAAGGCATTTCTAAACTCTTTTTCGCGCATGGGTTTAGCAAAATAATAACCCTGTCCAATGGTGCAGCCGATGTCTTTAAGCCACAAGGCATGGTCTTTTGTTTCAACACCCTCGCACACAACCCGTATGCCCAAACGTTTAATCATAGCAACAATATCTTGCACCACAAGAATTTTCTTAATTTCATTTTTACCAATATCTAGAAAATCCTTATCCAACTTAATTTCATCCGCATCAAGAGTTCCAAGCCTATTTAATGATGACAAGCCAGTTCCAAAGTCGTCAATGGAAATTTCAAAGCCGTCTTCCTTAAGCTTGTAAAGAATTCGCATTATGGAGGTTGGGTCAAGCAAGGTGGCACTTTCAGTAAGCTCTATTATGACATGCTTTGCAGATAGTCCATATTTATTTAATATTTCAAGAGCCTTACTATTTATATTGGAAGAAAATAATGTAACTGGAGACATATTAACCGAAATTTTAAGCAGAGGAAAATTAGTACGGTTAAGATTCATAAATCTGCACGCTTCCTCAAACACAAATAAATCTAACTCAACAATAAAGCCATTTTCTTCAAAAAGAGGTATAAATTCATTGGGATAAATAGGGGAAGGATTTCCTTCAGGTTGCCAACGCACCAATGCTTCCGCCCCCAAAATTTTCATGGTTTGTAAATCAATTTTCGGTTGATATACAGCATAAAATTCCTTACTGCTTAGGGCTTCTTTCATGCGAAAAACTATATCATAGCTCATTTTTTCCGCTTGCTGCATATGATTGTCAAAGACGGTAAAAGTATTTTTATAGTTAGTTAAGCCTTTTTTAACCGCCAAACGTACTCTATTAGAAATTTCTTCCACTGAATCCTTTGGATTTTCAATAACATACTTCCCAATGGATACCTTTAATTCATAACTATGCGACAAAACTTCACGCACAGCATCGTTCAAATCATTCTCACAAATATCTTGTAAATTTAATGCTGTATCTGCCTTGCAAAAGAAAGAAAAGTTAATGGGCTTTTCACGAGCCATGAGTACATTTCTATCCTTAAAATTATTTTTGAATACGTCAGAAATAGCAATCATTGCCTGCGTACCCTTTTCATAGGAAAACATCTCATTAATAACCGGAAAATTATCAAACCTTACGGTCACATATTGATACTCGCCAGACTTTGCATTCTTAAGTT
>CAYJNE010000005.1:20568-25060 GCA_964371345.1 uncultured Desulfovibrionaceae bacterium
TTATCAAACCTTACGGTCACATATTGATACTCGCCAGACTTTGCATTCTTAAGTTTTGCCGATATGTCTGTGAAAAATTTATGTTTAGAATAAAGGCCCGTGGTCTTATCAATGTTTGCTACTTTCAATATTTCAGATTTTTTTCTGTTATTTAAGTATAAAACCAAGCTCACAGTGAGAAATAGTACAGCAATAAAGCCTGCAACCAGTGTGTAATAATGCTGAGATAAAAAGTCGATAATGGATAAATCAGGATAAAATTTTTGGCTTTCAACTAACTTAATATCATTAATGATATGCTGGTTTAACCCTGCAAAAAGTCTATTAAAAACATTTACATAGCCAGTGTAATTATTCAAAGATTTGGACACATATGCACGCAAGTCCACACTGTGTTTGGTCTCATAGACAGCTAACTCGTGAGTATTATTGGTAAGCTGTTTTGTTTTATACACAATGTACTGGTTGAAATAAAGAGAAGTATCAGTTGCCATGAGGGCATCAACTTTCCCTTCATTATAAGCTACAAAAACATCTTTATAGTTCTTGAATGTGCTAAATGTTTTGTTCTTAAAATCCGCGCGGATTTTATCCATATTCACAAAAATATAATCGTATAGCACAATGGTGCTTGGTGTATTTCTATATGTTGATAAATCATTTATGTCATTCAAAGTAAATATCAACAAAGGCAATGATAAATACGTTTTGGTAAGAATAAAATTGGAAAAATCTATTTCGGAATTTTCAACAATGGGCAAGATAATGTCGGCTTGAATGGGCTTCTTTAAGCTTTCTGACTCGGCTGTAAGATCGTTTAAGCTTTTGAACTGTATTTCAAAGTCATATTCTTTGGCCAGCAAGCTAAAAATATCCACAATAATACCGCGTGGTTTTTTAGTATTGCCCAAATATGATAAGGGTTGATGAGTATGTGAATAACCAACGACCAGAGGCTTAGAGCGCAACAATTCTAGCTCTTTTTTTGAAAGCTTTATGTCAGATATGACCACGCTTGCGGCATTTTCTAGGGCATTATTTTCTGCCCCCCCCACTGAGAGTGTAGGCAGTGACAGAGATAAGATAAAAGAAGTAAAAGCAATAAAAAATATTCTTAATTTCATAATTTACTCAATCTAAACACAAAGCAACTACTCTAAATGTAAAGACATATCAAGTAGCCGCTCATAACTATCTATTTTATAATGCCTTAATTAGCACATTAAAACAACACAGTTTTAGAATACTATTTGTTACGCAATTTTCTGTCAATAAAATTATATTGGAATTGACTGTTTTTCCTCCAACTACTTGCTTAAATTTAGAATTCAAAGCATTTAAATTAGCTTTACCTCACTTAGTCTTTTGCGTTATAGTTTCGACCTTGCCGCTTCCAGCATAGTTTCTATTACAAAATATAACTTATACTCTTTTAATAATTAGCAATTAAAAACACTGCTCAAGTATTATGCAAAAAAATGACACCATACGCCAAATAAAACAACGCCTTAACATTGTGGATGTGGTGCGGCGTTATGTAGACTTAAAACGCAACGGCCCCCGCTGGTCAGCCCCTTGCCCATTTCACCAAGAAACAAAGCCTTCCTTTTCTGTGGATGAAGAGAAAGGGCTTTTTTATTGCTTTGGCTGTCAGGCTTCTGGTGACTTATTTGACTTTTATGGACGTATAAACGGCCTTGATTTTAGGGAAACATTAGAACAATTAGCCCTTGAGTTAAGCATTCCACTCAGCACGTGGAACGGGCAAAAAGGTAAAAGCAGTAAAGAACTTAACGCAGGAAAGACAGCACGCCAAAATGCCCTACGCATGTATGAACTAGCAGGTCATTACTTCATAAACAATCTCAACGATCCAGAAGGGGCAAATTGCCTCAAATACATTAACGATAGACAGCTAAGCCCCGAGATTGTTAAATCTTTTGGTTTAGGGTGGGCGCATAAAGACTGGCAAGGCCTAGCCAACTACCTAAAAAGGGCTGGTTTTAGCGAAAAAGACGGCATAACTGCGGGCCTGCTTGCCAGCAGTGAAAAATCTGGGCGAGCTTATGATCGCTTTCGAGGTAGGCTTATCTTCCCCATTTATTCCTTGGCGCAAAAAATTATTGCCTTTGGCGGAAGAATTATTGGTGATGAAGATGAGGCAAAGTATATAAATAGTTCAGATTCTCCAATTTATAAAAAAGGAGAGCACCTTTATGGGCTTGCACAAGCCAGACGAGGTATTACTATAAAGAATAGTACCCTTTTAACCGAAGGGTATATGGATGTGCTTACACTGCATCAATTTGGATATACCAATGCCGTAGGCGTGCTTGGCACGGCCCTTACACCGGAGCAGGTGAAACGTCTGGCAGGATTTACAAAAAATATTATCCTGCTATTTGACGGCGACAATGCCGGAAGAAAAGCCGCTTTACGTGCATGTGAAATGTTCCTCACCAGAGGGCTTTCATGCAAGGTTGTCCTATTGCCCGAGGGGGAAGACATTGACAGTCTTTTGCATAGTCATGGGGTTGATGCCTTTGAAAATTTAATGTCAAAGGCTCCAGAAGGCCTTACATTTTGCATGGATGCATTGCGTAAAACTGCACCAAGCGAACAAGTGGAATGGGCCAGAAATTTTATTCAACAAGTTGAAATTGACGAAATTAGAAGTCCGCTAGCCAGTGCTTTATCCAAAGGCTTACAGCTTGCAGAGAGCGATTTTCGCCTCAATATTGCTGGAACAAAAGCACGCACAGACGGCAAAAAATTTGGTCAAAATAGCATGACTGGCCCCCGTGGTAAGCCACTAACCCCACACGCCATGAGGGACAAACAGATTATGATGTACGTTGTGCGTTATCCGCATAAGCTAGGCGATGTGCGCGCCCTTGGCGCAGATATGGCCCTAAGCACAGGTGTAGCGCGCAATCTTTGGGATAAAATAGAACAGTTTGGCCCTGAAGATGTTTTTCATGAACTTGATGAGCGTGAAAAAACTTTTTGGGTTCAATGTCGCACTGGCGAGGCCCCACCCATGGATGATGACGGGGTCAAAGAATTAAAAAGCCTCGCCGAGGCATTAAATGAGTTTGCAAAAAACACACAAAAATCCTCTATTTCCGCGGCCTTACGTGAAAACGCAAGAATAGGTGACTTTAATGCGGATTTAGAGTATCTTCAAGTGTTGCAGGAATCTCTTGGGAGGAAGCATGAATAACCTTAAAGATATACAACAAATAAAAACCCTCATTGCCAAAGGCAAAAGTGTGGGTTTTCTTACCTTTGACGAAGTAAACAAAGCCTTGCCTGTGGAGATTAGCTCTTCCGAGCAACAGTTTGAAGAGATTATCACAATCTTCGAACAGCTTGAAATTGTCATTGTTGACTCAGAAAAGGAAGGCAAAAAAATATCTGTGACCGCCACAGAAGCCGATGATGATGTGGTTGGTGAATCATCCCTCGATCTTGCAGAAGACGAAGAAGCCATTGATTATTCATCTCGCAGTACCGATCCTGTGCGTATGTATTTACGCGAAATGGGTGCTGTGCCTCTACTTGACCGTGACGGCGAAGTTGTTATTGCCAAAAAGATTGAAATTGGTGAGCAAGATGTCCTTTATGCCCTAGTGGAAGTGCCTGTGGCGGTGGAAGAACTCATTAGCGTTGGCGAAGATTTACGCCAAAACCGCATCAAGCTAAAGGATGTAGTTAAAACCATTGAAGAAGACGACCCCAGTGAAGATGAAATGAATCAACGCTCAAGGGTTATTTTACTGCTTGATGAAATCAAAGTTACCTTTAAGAAAAAGAAAAAGATTTACTCAAAATTTGACGATTGCTGCACCTTGGAACGTAGAGTAGCAGGCGTTCAAAAAGAAATTCTCAATTATAAAGAGGAAGTTGTCACCCGCCTACGCGATATTAAGCTTGAAAAAACCCTAATAGATCGTATTATTGAAACCGTTGAAGATTATGTTCGCCAAATGCACAACTGCCAGCGTGACCTCTCGGCCTATATTCTGTCCACTGGGCGCACTCAAGCAGAAATACAAGAACTTTTTGACGGCCTTGAAAATAGAAGTGTTAGCCCAGCAGACGCAGCCAAGGTACTAAACCTTAGCGTTGATGAACTTTTTTCCTTCAAAGAAATGATTATTGGCAAAATAGAAATATTGCGCCGCCTTCAAGAAAAATGCTGCCACAATGTCACCGACCTTGAAGAAGTTTTGTGGCGCATTAAGCGTGGTAATATTGCCGCCATGCGCGCCAAGCAAGAGCTTATCCGCTCAAACTTGCGCCTTGTAGTTTCCATTGCCAAAAAATACACCAACCGTGGATTACAATTCCTTGATTTAATCCAAGAAGGTAACATTGGCCTCATGAAAGCCGTTGATAAATTTGAATATCAACGTGGCTATAAATTTTCCACTTATGCAACTTGGTGGATTCGCCAAGCCATTACCCGTGCCATAGCCGACCAAGCCCG
>CAYJNE010000006.1:0-6977 GCA_964371345.1 uncultured Desulfovibrionaceae bacterium
CCAGTTCCTGCTGACCAAAATCTTTTGAACCACCGTGTTGTTATTACAGGTGATGTTACTGCAACTATTTCTGCTGATGTTGAAAATGTAGCTGAAACTGTAAATGCTGGCAGTGATATTATTCAAGGCACAAGCATAAGTGGCGGCACAGTTGTTGGTGATGCTGTAACAGTGCAAAATGCTGGTATATTGAATGCTGGTAGTGATCAAATTAACTTTAGTTCTGCCACTGGCGGCGAAATTTATGGTGATATAAAAACCCTTGAATCTGGCGGCACTGTTAGTACTTGGGGTGCGGATAGCATTAGTATTAGCGGTAATGCAGCAAATGTTAGTATATATGGTGATTCATCTGATGCGAGCTTTGGTACTGTTGATAATATTACCATTGGCGGCAATGCACTTGACGGCACTTATATTGCTGGCGGCGGTGGTGCTGATGTCATTAGCATTGTTGGAGATTCAAAAGCTGCTATTCATGGTCAGGCTGGTGCTGACGTTATTAGCATGGGGAGCATGTCTGGTGGTACTGTTCAAGCTGATGAGGGTAATGACAACATTACTATCAGCGGAGAACACAGTGCTGGAATAGTTTATGGCAATGCTGGTGCTGACGTTATTACCGTAGGTTCTTTGGTACAAGGTAGTACTGCTTCTGGACAAATTGTTAGCGGCGAAGATGATGACACCATTAAAGTCACCACCATGAGCGGCGGTGGTGTTGATGGTGGCGAGGGTGGTGATAATATTACCGTAACCGCCATGAGCGGCGGTGAGGTTAACAGTGATGGTACTCTTGGTTCTGGCAATGACAGCATCACCGTAACCACCATGACTGGCGGCGAAATTGACGCTGGAGACGGCGTTGATACCATTAAAATTACCACCATGGATGACGGCATCATTTACGCTGGTTCCGGTGGGGATAGTATTAACATATCTGGTACTTTGAACGACGGTGAAGTCAAGGGCGATTTTACTTCCGATACAGTTGGTAATGATACTATAGTCATTAATAAAATGACTGGCGGCACTGTTTATGGTGAATATACAGGCATGGCTGCTGGTGGTAATGACAGTATTCTCGTAACCACCATGGAAGCTGGTAGCATTTCTGCTGGTGCTGGTGATGACATCATTGAAATAACCACATACAAGGGTGGCTCCATTGTCGGCGGTGAAGGTACGGACACCCTTGCCCTTACCAATGTAAGCGGTGATTTTGACACTTCTGACACTAGTAAATTTTCAGGCATTGAAAACTTTAGCTTTAAAAATCTTACTAATGGTGGACATGTTCAAGGTGTTGAAGGTGGCGATGTTATAAGCTTTGAAAATGCTATTAGTGGAGAGGTTTCCGTAGCTGGCGGCAGTGGTGAAGCATATGTGGAAGTTACAAATCATGTGGATAACCTCACTGTAAATACTTCTGGTATAGTTACTAGGCTGGTGCTTGGTGGCGCAGTGGACGCAAATACAAGAGTTACCCTCACAGGCGATAAGGGTATTGGCCTTAAAAATAGCACAACAGGTGGTGATGCCACCATATCCACGGGAACTTTTGATAATCAAATTGTGTTTGATTCCGGAAATTTATCCAACGACACAGCCTTTGGTGCAACAACCGTAACAGGCGATACTAAATTTATCTCCACTGTAGACCACGGGGTGCGCTTTTGGGCTACAACTTTTAGCGGCAATGCCACAGTCACAGGCGGTGGCGGCAATGACCATATACAAGCTCTTGACACCTTGACTGGTAATGCAACTTTAAGCGGTGGCGGCGGCGATGATGAAATTGTTGTTAGCTCTAATACCATGAGTGGTGGCAGAATCAACGGCGGAGACGGTGCTGATACTCTAAAAGTGGAAGGTGCTACCTTTTCCGCTGGCACCATTAACGGCGATGCTGGTGCGGACAGTATAATCATAACCAACATGAGCGGCGGCACCGTAAATAGTGGTGCCGATAATGATACCATTAAAGTTACAGGTGCCATGACTGGTGGCACCATATACGCTGGTGCGGGAACAAATACTATTGAAGTAGCTTCCGTTACTAATGGCAATATTTCTGGGATGTACGAAAGTATTAATACAATTACCATTACAGGGGACGTAACTTTTACTGGTGAACAGGAGCAATATGTGAGTGGTCACCATGGTAATGATAAAATTACTATTGAAAACTTCTACGGTGAACAGCATGAGCACAGAATTAATGGTTATTTTGGTAATGATACGATTACCATAAACGGCATCATGGACGCTAACCTCAACCCTACTTCTGGCAACGACATAGATACGGGTAGTGTTCAGGGCAGTGACGGTAATGATGAAATTAATATTACGACCCTTCAGAGCGGAGAAATCAACGGCGGTGCGGATAATAATGACATCAATATAACCACTATGAATGGTGGGAGTATAGATAGCGATTATGGTGTGGATGATATTGACATAGGAACCATGAACGGTGGCTACATTAGAGGTAATTTTGGTACTACACTTGATGTAACCATAGGCACCATGACTGGCGGTAGCATCTCTGGTCAAACAAAAGATGATAAAATCACCATAACCACCGAATGGTCTGGCGGCGAAATTAGCGGTGGTGGCGGCACTGACACGCTTATTGTGCAAAGTGCAATATCTGGTGAAATATCTATTAACTATGATATTGAAGATATTACCATAACAGAACTTACAACGGGTGGTGACATTATTGCCAAGTCTAGTTTGCATATAGGCGAAATTAGCGGCGGTAATGTTGATTTTGCTTATTGGACTGCTAGTAGTGAAACCCTTAGCACGGGGAGTGTGACTGGTGATTTTAGCGTAGCTTCTCATAACACCACCATTAAGATGGATAGCCTTAATGGGAATACCCTAACCCTGAATGACGAAGGTGTTTATGATAGCGATGGTGATATTAGGAGCAACTCCAGTGCTACATTGCAAAACTCTAGTGGTGGGGATTTTACCCTCTCTAGCAGTGAAACTATAATCAGTGACTCAGACATATTTAATACCATAAGCCTAGCCAATGTAGATGGCGGTAGCATACAGATAAACAACTATGGTAATGTTAATGTTACAGGTACTTTTAGTGGTGGTAGCATAAAGGGTGGCACGCAAAATACTACTATTGATATAAATACTTGGTCTGACGGCAGCATTGACGGCGGTGCGGGAACAAATGCCATTAAAGTAACAAAAGTGGCAGGTGACGTGACCCTTGGTACTAATACTGGCGGCGGTACGGATTCATACACAATAACCGAGCTTGCTAGCGGTAGTATTAGTGGTACTACTGGTGATGATAGTGTGAAAATTACTTCTGTTACTAGCGGTAGTGTTGCTTTGGGTGAAGGTGATGACACTGTCACCATTGAAGGAGCAACAGGCGACTTTAGCATTGCTAATACAGGCGGTACAGATGTAATTCAATTATATACCGCCTTTGATAAAACCCTCACCCTCAGCGGGGGCAGCGACTTTGAGCTTAAAACAACTGCTGGCGGTAACTTTACCCATGACGCTGGCACCATTAAGCATACTGGTGCTGGCGAGCTTGAGTTCTACCGACTTAACGGTGGCACTGTAGAGCTAACTGGCGGCGGTACGCTAAATACTGCTCTTTATGGTGGTAGTATTGTGGGCACTGCTGGTGATGATAACATTACCCTAGCAACTTGGAATGGCGGCACCTTTGACTTGAAAGGCGGCACCAATACTGTGCATCTTACTGGCACTGCCGGTGGCAATGTCACCCTAAGCGCACCCACGGGTACGGATAATTATGTTTTTGACAGTCTTGCCTCCAGTAGTAATGTCACTGGTAGTACAGGTGCAGACAGCATTGAGGTTGTAGCATGGAATGGTGGAACCATTAACGGCGGTGCGGGTGATGATAGCATTGATGTTACCACTTGGTCTGGCGGCACATTTAATGGCGGTGCAGGTGCAAATAAAATTACTGTAGAAACCATTAGTGGCGGCATAACACTTGGTAGTACTGCTGCTGACAAAACCGGCACTTATGAGCTCACCGTTACCGATTACAATTCAGGTAATTCTTACGGCGGCGATGATATTGCTGATACAATTAAGATAACAAATTATAATGATGGTATTTTCTGGGCTCAAGGTGGTGATGATAGTATAACCATAACTAACTTCCTTGGCGGTACCATTGACGGCGCAAGTGATACGGACACCTTGACCATTACTGGTGCCATTAACACTACTAATGACAATGATAGCGTTACAACAATTAACATGGAAAATGTGCTATTTGAGGGCGGCATAACAAAAGGTAATGTTTACGTTAACCAAAGTACATCTGTCGCCGCAAATGTTGCGGGTAGCGTAGATACTGGTGGCGTTATCACTGGCTTTGATATATCAGGCGGTTCCTTAACCACTAGTAATGCTGCGGATAATATAGCCATTAGCACCATTAGTGGCGGCGAAATTTTTGCAGGTAGCGGCGATGATAATATCACCGTGACCACCGCTACAGGCGGCATAATTAACGGTAACCTCGGCACTGATAACTTAAATATAACTAATGCAGTTACCACAGGCACTACTCAAGTATGGACCGTGGAAAATGTGATGCTAACTGGCGGCATAAATGGTGGGGCTGTCCACCTCAATAAAGATAGTTCGGAAATTGGCGTAAATGTTGCGAAGTCATATGACGTTGACACTAAAGTCTATACTGGCTTTGCTATGACAAGTGGTTCCATTACAACCAGTGATGCAGTGGATAATATCAGTATTGATACTTTTGGCGGTGGTAATGTTGTAACAGGTTTGGGTGCTGATAATGTTTCAATAAATAGCATTACTGGTACAGTAAACATAAGCAGTAATAGTAATACTGGAACTGATAATGTAAATATTGGATCCATTACAGCGGCAGGTGAGCTTGGACTAGGTATAACTGGCTCTGGCACCAGTGGATTTAAAATAAATGTAAATGAATTGTCTGGTATTATTGGTGGTAGTGGTGGCAAAGATAGTATTACCGTTACCACTATGAATGGTGGCACCATTGGTGAGCAAGGTGGTAATGATACCATTACTGTAACCACCATGGACGGTGGTACCATTATGAGCTATAATGGTGCTGATACCATTAACATAACCACTATGAATAACGGCACTATAAATTCATACAACACCGCTGGCAACACCATTACAGTGGGCGAATTTAAGGGTGGCACCATTAACGGCGATGATGTTTTTGGTGGTAGCACGACTATTATTGATGCTAGTCACAATATTACCATTGAAAATCTAAACGTATTAAGCTCTGCCATGATCAACCTTGGTGGTGGTGATGATACCCTTAAAATAGAGGCTATAACCAGTGCTGGCTCGTTATTGATTGACAACAGTGCTGGAACGGACCAAATCCACCTTAGCACTGGCGATTTGGGTTTAAATACCACACTAGGTCTTAGTGGTGCTGGTGATTATGCCATTAAAAATGCTAGTGGTGGTGACTATACCCTCACAAGTGGTACTGTTGCCCATAATGGTACAGGCGACCTTGATATTCATACGGTCAATGGCGGCACAGCGGCTGTGTATGGCGGCGGCAATCTTACAGTCACAACCCTTAGTAGCGGTACACTTCAAGGCGGCACTGAGTCCGAGGAGATTACCGTGACGGGCAGTGCCAGCGGCACCATTAGCACTGGTGACGGCGCAGACATTATTACACTATCTAATGTGAATGGCTCTATTGAAGTTAATAATATTGGTGGCACTGACACCCTATACATAAACAGTGGCAACTTTGGAGCAGGTGAAACCATTACCCTCACTGGCTCAAGTGACTTTGATATTAGAGATGCTAGCACAAAAACAGAAGGCTCCTTTACCTTAAACGGAACTCTTAATGTAAATGACGCAACCACTGCATTAACCCTTAGTGGTATTAATGCTGGCGCAGAGCTAAACCTTAGTGCTGGTGATGATGTTCTTACTATAGGTAGCTGGTCTGGTGGCACCATTAACGGTGGTGAAGGCAATGATAAAGTGGTACTAACTGGAGCTCTCACCACGGGTACTCTAAACCTTTCTGGCACAAGTGTTGAAACATATGAATTTACAGAAGTCGGTGGCGCAGCCGTAATTCAAGGTACATCTGATGCAGAAAATATCACCATAACCACCATGAGCGGCGGTACTTTGAATACTGCTGAAGGTGCGGATAGCATTACCATAACTAGCTTAAACAAGGGCACTATCAATGCAGGTGCTGGGCAAAATGACATTACTGTCACCTTAGTAAATACAGAGGAAAATACTGCCAATACGCCAATAATTGATTCTGGCGCGGGCAGTGATAATATTACCATAACTTCTGGTGAAGATACTGTTGGCATTGCCAATATGCAATCCATAAAGCTTAAAGACTTCACCCTTGGGCAAGATAGTCTTACCTTTGAAGGTAGCGCACTTGACGCAAGCACTGATGTTTTCAAGTCTTTTGACGGTACTACTGGATCAGATCCTGTTACCTTTGAAACAGCTCTTGCTGGTGCTGACGGTACTGTATTTTATTATACTTCTGGCGGCAAAACCCTTCAAATTGTGCTTGATGGTGGTGGAACGGCTGTTACACTACCTGGAATCGAGGTACCTGCCGCAGATGTTATAGACTCTATTGCTAGTACAAATATGACCTTCAATTCTGGCACCATTACGAGCCCTTATGTAATTGCTGGCGATGACTCAATTGTAGCTACAAATAACTACAAAGTTGGTAGCGATACTATCAACGCCTCCGCTGCGACCATGACAGGTGGTTTCATTTATGGTGATGTTGTGGAAGTAAATGCTGGTGTAACGGGCTTTGTGGCTGGGTCGGATAGCATTACTTTAGGAGCCATGAGCGGCGGTGAAATCTATGGCGACTTAAAAACAACCAACGATGCCACTCTAACCTATGGTAGTGA